>WRJV01000311.1 GCA_009778415.1 Clostridiales bacterium
GGGCTCCGCCCCATACCCCGGCGGAACTCGGAAATGAATTCCTCGTTCCTCACGCGGGCGATGCCCGCGCACCGCGTACACACGCGGTGATTAGTAACTTACGGACGCAAAAATTCTTGTTTTTTATTTGCAATTTTTGTCCGTAAGTTACTAATGAAAAGGCAAATTCGCTTGAATTTTTTGCGTAACAATATTATACTATTAAGCATGAGCAGCTATACGTCCGAACAAAAATCCACAATCGTCGTGGTTATAATAACAGCATTTGCAGCAACGTTCACGGGAAGCGCACTCAATCTCTCGATACCAGCAATGGGAAGGGATTTCAACGTGAGCGCAAGCATGATTGGATGGGTAGTGACGAGCTATATGCTCACAGTCGCAGCCTTGTCTGTGCCATTTGGGAGGCTTGCGGACGTAACGCGTAAAAAAAAGGTGTTTTTGCCCGGATTGTTGATTTTTTCTGTTTCCTCGTTGTCGTCTGCTTTCATGTGGGACTTTACGGGCATGATCGTGCTTAGGGCGCTTCAAGGGGTGGGTGGCGCAATGATTTTTTGCACAAACACCGCGATACTGATAAGCGCGTTCCCCGGCAGCGAACGCGGAAAGGTATTGGGCTATTCAGTTGCATCGACGTACATCGGGCTTTCGGCGGGACCTGTCGTAGGGGGCCTAATGAACCACTATTTCGGATGGCGCTCTATTTTTTTGCTGACGTTCGTCATCAGCGGGATGGTTTTTTACACTGCTCTCAGGAAGCTGCCAGAGGGCGGCGCGAGCGAACATGAATTATCATTTGACATCCTCGGGAATTTGTTGTATATTACTATGATAGTTGCATTGATGTACGGGTTTTCCGCAATATCGACTTCGAGGGCGTCTGTGGCCTTGATTGCAGCCGGAGCGCTGCTTGTTGTCGCGTTTGTGTGGCACGAGCTGAAAACCGAATACCCGATAATACAAATACGGTCATTTACCGGAAACGTCGCTTACGCGTTTTCGAACATCGCCGCATTGCTGAACTATGGGTCGACTTTTGCAATCGGGTATTTGCTCTCGATCTATCTGCAAGTAGTATTGGGGTATTCGTCGCAGGCGGCAGGGCTTGTTTTGATCACCCAGCCGGCTGTCATGGCGCTGCTTTCGCCTTATGCGGGCAACCTGTCGGACAGGGTGTCGCCGTTTTTGCTGGCTTCGGCCGGTATGGGGTGCTGCGCGGTGGGAATCGTATTTTTCATCTTCATCAGCACCAGCTACCCGCTTTGGCTGATAATATTGGCGCTAGTCATTACAGGGATAGGGTTCGCCTTGTTTTCTTCGCCAAACACCAATGCGGTAATGGCCTGCGTAGAAGCGAAAGACTACGGCGTCGCGTCGTCGATACTCGCCACGATGCGGTCGCTGGGCCATACGTCAAGCATGGCAATAGTAACGCTCGTAGTGGGCATGTACATGGGCAACAGCGCCCTCGCAAGCGCTGCCCCTGAAGTTTTGATAAAAATGATGCATACTTCATTCAAGATATTTGCAGTCATTTGTTTAATCGGCATATTTTTTTCAGCTAAAAGAAAGTAACTCAGAGGTGTATTAATGGCAAAAATTTTGGCTCAAGATATCAACATAATAACGCAGTACAGAAAATGGAACAGGCTCCTGTTCCGCGTATACTGGGCAGTTTTCGGGGTGTTTGTGGTTTTCGCGGCAATCCTGTACTTCTACCAGCAGTTTGGGCACAACCCCGAAGCAATACAGTTCGATTTCAGGTTTTACATTGCCCTGCCAATAATTACGATTTTCATTTTATTGTCGGTCACCAACATATTGTACTATTTAGCGTTTTCACGCTGGACGTCCTTTATACAGGCCTGCTATATTCTGACAGTGTACATTATTCTCTGCACCGTAATAATCAGCATCAACTACCACAATTTCATGCTCTACACTTTGTACGCCGGGCCCATTATGCTCTCGGTGCTTTACCTTGACGTAAACGTGATCAACTACACCTGCCTCACCTGCGTCGCGGCCTACACGGTGGCAAGCCTGGTGTTCATACTGCCCTACGGCAACCCCGAATACTACGGGTGGACGACTTACAGCCTCTTCACGGCGTTCACTTTGCTGGCGATCGCCTATATCATCGCAAGGCTGATCCTCGCCCGCATCAACGAAGCAGTCGACACGGCGAAATCCCTTGCCATGGAGAAGGAGCAGCTGAGCCGGGAATTGGAACGCGACTCTTTTACAAGGCTGTTCAACCACATAGCTTTTTACCAGCGGCTGGACCAGTGCATACAGAACGCCCAGAACGCGAACACGGTGTTCTCGCTCATCATCATGGACATAGACGACTTCAAGCAGATCAACGACAATTTTGGTCATGCGAACGGTGACATCGTGCTATTGAAATTCGTCGAAACAATAAACAAGGAAATCTCAGCTGACGACCTTGCTTTCCGATACGGCGGGGAAGAGTTCATCATGCTGTGCCCCAAGCCGATCGACTACGCCGTGTCGCTGGCTGAACGGGTCCGCAAACGGTTCAGCTCGCACGTTTTTGCGCAGTTGAGCGGCAACCGTGTCACCGTCAGTTCTGGCGTGTGCGAATACGAAAGCAGCTTCGGCGGCAGGCGCGAATTCTTCTCGGCAGCGGACAAAGCTCTGTATTATGCCAAGCAGGACGGCAAAAACCGGACGGCAGCAGCAAACGGCAGCTACAAGATATACAATGACGCAACATACCAGAAATAATGAAATTCCAAGCATGGAAGCCACATCGACTTGGAGGGCAAATTGTTTGACTACAGCGCGATTTTAGCAAGAATACCGTATCTCTTGACAGTGCTCGGCATCGTCAATATTTTTATTGCGCTGGCAATTATTTTCCTTGAAAGGAAAAACCCTACCGCAACGCTTGCCTGGATCATGATCCTCTTCTTGCTCCCAGTCGTCGGCCTGGTGCTGTACGTCTTCCTTTCGCAGAACATTTCGCGGCAAAAGATGTTCCGGCTCACAAAATACGAGGAGGACGCCATCGACGGCGCGCTTGCCGGCCAGATCAAAGAGATCGGTGCCAGCGAGTTCGAGTTTTCCACGGTGGAGGCCAGGCGCTGGAAGGACATGATCAAGCTCAACCAGACCTATGCAAGCGCGTTCCTCACCCAAAACAACAGGCTCTTCATAATGACCGACGGCGCCCACATGTTCGATTGCCTGATTGAGGACATCAGAAACGCCAAGCAGTCGATCAACGTGATGTTTTTCATAATCAAAAATGATTTCGCGGGCAGGAAGCTGATCGACGAACTCACGAAAAAAGCCAGCGAGGGGGTAGAGACCAGGCTTTTGATAGACGCGATGGGGAGCAGGCAGATTTCCTCAAAGGGCCTTGAGGAGTTCGAGCGGGCCGGCGGCAGGTACGCGCTCTTCTTCCCCCCGAAAATCAAGTACCTCAACATGAAGCTCAACTACAGGAACCACAGGAAGATCACGGTAATCGACGGCGAACTGGGGTATATCGGCGGGTTCAACATAGGGAAAGAGTATTTGGGGCAAAAGAAGAAGTTCGGGTACTGGAGGGACACCCACCTGAAGGTGCTGGGCAGCGGCGTTCAGGACATAAACGCCAGGTTCCTCCTGGACTGGAGGTTTGCGTCCAAAGAGAACGTGGTTTTGTCGGAGGCGTATTATTCAGAGGTGATATCGGTGGGGATAAGCGGGCTCCAGATCGTGTCCAGCGGTCCGGATTCCCAAAAGGAGGAGATAAAGCGCTGCTACATGAAGATGATCACCTCGGCGCGCAAGAACGTGTTCATACAGACGCCATATTTCGTGCCGGACGCGAGCATACTCGAATCGCTGAAAATGGCGGCGCTGGCCGGCGTCGACGTAAGGATAATGATACCGTGCAAGCCCGACCACATGTTTGTGTACTGGGCCACGTACGCTTACGTGGGGGAACTGCTGAATTCCGGCGTTCGGGTGTTCATATACGAAAACGGGTTTCTGCACGCCAAGACAGTGGTGGTCGACGGCGAAGTCGCTTCGATAGGCTCGGCAAATTTCGATATGAGAAGCTTCAGGCTGAATTTTGAAGCGAACGCTGTAATATACGACGCGGCGGAAGCGTACAAGCTTGAAGCCGTGTTTGAAAACGACATGCTGCACAGCCGCGAGCTCACAAAAACAGCATACCGCAAGAGGTCTGTTTTCATCCGGTTCAAGGAGTCGATCTCAAGGCTGCTGTCCGATTTGTTATAGGTAAGCCACTATTCGCCGCGCATGTGCGACAGCCTGCGCCAGTTGATTGTCAAAGGAGGGAAAGAAAGAGATGTATTTCAACAGTTTAGATGTCATCGACCCTGCAGCGGGCGCCATAATCAGAAGGGAAATGGCGAGGCAGGAAAACAAAATCGAAATGATCGCATCGGAGAATTTCACCAGCAGGGCGGTGATGGAAGCGTGCGGCAGCGCGCTTACCAACAAATACGCCGAAGGGTACCCGGGCAAAAGGTATTACGGAGGTTGCGAGCACGTGGACGAAATCGAGGAGCTTGCCATCGAGCGGGCAAAAAAACTCTTCGGCGCGGAATACGCCAACGTGCAGCCCCATTCCGGCGCGAGCGCCAACATAGCGGTGTACTTCGCTTTGCTCAAGCCGGGTGACACGGTGCTTGGAATGAGCCTGTCAAACGGAGGGCACCTGACTCACGGCAGCCCGGCGAACATATCGGGGCAATACTACAATTTTATACCATACGGCATCAAGGACGACACAGAGACGATCGACTTTGACCAGGTGCGAAAACTTGCCAAGGAGCACAAGCCAAAGATGATAGTCGCTGGCGCCAGCGCATACCCAAGGATCATCGACGCTGCGAAATTCAGGGAAATCGCGGACGAGGTAGGCGCGATGCTGATGGTCGACATGGCGCACTTCGCGGGGCTCGTCGCTGTTGGGGAACACCCAAACCCGGTGCCGTATGCAGACGTGGTGACTACCACCACCCACAAGACGCTGAGGGGCCCGAGGGGCGGGACGATACTGGCCAAGGCAGATTTTGGCGCACGGCTGAACAAAGGCATATTCCCAGGCATGCAGGGCGGCCCGCTGATGCACATAATCGCCGGTAAAGCAGTATGCTTCCAAGAAGCGCTGAAGCCCGAGTTTGCGCAATACCAGAGGCAGGTCGTAGCGAACGCGAAAACCTTGGCGGCTGAGCTGGTCAAGTACGGGTTTTCGCTGGTGTCCGGCGGCACCGACAACCACCTCATACTGGTCAACCTGATCAACAAGGGCTTGACTGGAAAAGACGCGGAAAGGATGCTCGACGACGCCAACATCACTACAAACAAGAACGCCGTACCAAACGACCCGCAGAGCCCGTTCATAACCAGCGGACTCCGGCTGGGGACCCCGGCGACGACCACTCGCGGGTTTGTAGAGGCGGACGTAGCCGAAGTGGCAAGGGCTATCTCCCTGGTCCTCGACAACCCCGGAGACCAGGGCAAGTCAGACGAGGCAAAGGCGATAGTCAAGAGGCTCTGCGAAGCCCACCCGCTGTACAAATGAGAAGGTTTTTCGACCCTGCAACGGTTATCTTGCTTTTAGTCCTGGCGCAATCGTCGATCGCCAGCGGAAAGTTTGCTGACCCGCTGGGCTGGCTGGTGGGCACGCTGCTGTTTCTGCCGGGCATACTGATAGCGCTTTCGTTTCACGAGTTCGCACACGCGTTCGTCGCATACAGGAGCGGAGACGATACGCCGAAGCTGCAGGGCCGCGTCACGCTGAACCCGGTGGCGCACATAGACCCTTTTGGGTTTCTGTGCATCCTTTTCATCGGTTTCGGCTGGGGCAAGCCTGTAATGGTGGACCCGAGGTATTTCAAGTCGCGAAAGAGGGACGAGATTTTGGTTTCACTGGCAGGGGTCGCGATGAACCTGCTGCTCGCCGTTTTGTTTGGCGTCTTGTTCGCGGTACTGGCAAAAACGGTGCCGGGGTTTGTTTTCATATCGAGCATCGGGGGCATTGTATGCACGATAATAGCAAACGCAGTATGGATCAACCTCGTGCTGATGGTGTTCAACCTGATCCCGATACCGCCCCTTGACGGCTTCAACCTGGTGTCCGAATTGCTGAACATCAAGTATACGGAGACCTATTACAGGATATACCAAAACGGGATGTGGGTGCTGATGGGGCTGATACTGCTCAGCAACGTGACAAGTATCGACGTGCTCGGCACGATCTTTAGGCACACCGCAGCCCCGCTGTATTATTTTTTGATGCACTTGTATCTCTGGTAGGAAACGAATTAAGCAGGGAGCGAATCAAGTAGGGAGCGTATGCAGATGAATATCGAAAAATACACGCAAAACGCGCAGAGCGCCATAATGGAGTGCCAGAACATCGCTGCCGAAGAAGGGCACCAGCAGCTGGACGGCGAGCACCTGCACCTGTCTGTCATGCTGCAAAACGACGGGCTGATACCGAAACTGCTCAACATGATGGGCGTGAACATCGGCGAAGTGGTGGGGGAGCTTCAAAACGAGATGGAAAAGCTGCCAAAGGTGTCCGGAGCCAGCGACAACATGTATTCCACCCGAAGGCTGAACCAGCTGTTTGGCAGCGCGGAGAAGATTGCCGCCGAATTCAAAGACGAGTACGTTTCCGTCGAGCACCTCTACCTGGCGCTGCTGGAGGAGAAGGGGACGCCCTCCGCGAGGATTTTCAGGAAGCACGACATCACAAGGGAAAAATTCCTGCTGGAACTGTCAAAAGTCAGGGGTAACCAAAGGGTGACGAGCCAAAACCCTGAAAACAACTACGACGCGCTGAACAAATACGGGCTGGACCTGGTCGAGCTCGCCAGGGAGGGCAAGCTGGACCCCGTCATCGGAAGGGACGCCGAGATAAGGCATACGGTGCAGATACTGTCTAGAAGGACGAAGAACAACCCGGTGCTGATAGGCGAGCCGGGGGTGGGGAAGACCGCCGTAGTCGAGGGGCTGGCCCAGCGCATACTGAACGGCGACGTCCCCGAAGGGCTCAAGGACAAGACCATATATGCCCTCGACATGGGGGCGCTGATCGCTGGGGCGAAATTCAGGGGCGAGTTTGAGGAGAGGCTCAAGGCGGTTTTGAACGAGATAGAAAAGTCGGAGGGGCGGATCATACTGTTCATCGACGAAATACACAACATCGTGGGCGCGGGCAGGGCAGAGGGGTCGATGGACGCCGGAAACCTGCTCAAGCCAAAACTGGCGAGGGGCGAGCTGCACTGCATTGGGGCGACGACCCTGGACGAGTACAGGAAGAACATCGAAAAAGACGCCGCGCTGGAAAGGCGGTTTCAAAAGATACTAGTCAATCAGCCCACTGTGGAGGACACTATTTCGATTTTGCGTGGGCTAAAGGAGCGCTTTGAGATACACCACGGGGTCAGGATAACCGACGCTGCGCTGATATCCTGCGCCGTCCTGTCGGACCGGTACATAAGCGACAGGTTCCTGCCCGACAAGGCCATCGACCTGATGGACGAAGCCGCCTCGAAGATCCGCACCGAGATAGACAGCCTCCCCGGGTCCCTTGACGAGATTTCCAGGAAGATCATGCAGCTGGAGATAGAGAAGCAGGCGCTCTTCAAGGAAAAGGACGGCACATCGAAAAAAAGGCTTGAAAACATCGAAAAAGAGCTCGCGGTCCTCAAAGAGGAGAACGCGAGGATGAGGGCGCAGTGGGAAAACGAAAAGAAGGCGATCATCGACATAAAGGCGACCAAGCAGCAGCTTGAGGAAGTAAAGATGCAGATAGAGGAGGCGGAGCGGAACTACGACCTCGAACTCCTTGCGAAGCTGAAATACGGTACGCTCCCTGAGCTCGAAAGCAGGCTTAGGGAGGAAGAAGAGGTGAAAACCGAGGCCGACGAGCGGAGGCTGCTCAAAGAAGAGGTGACGGAAGAGGAAATCGCCGAAGTGGTTTCAAACTGGACCGGAATACCCGTCAGCAAGCTGGCCTGCGCTGAACGCGAGAAGCTGCTGCACTTGGCAGAAGAGCTCCACAAGCGGGTCGTAGGGCAAGACGAAGCCGTTATGGCTGTTTCCGAAGCGGTGCTGAGGGCCAGGGCAGGGCTCAAGGACGAGGGGCGCCCGATAGGGTCTTTCATATTCCTGGGGCCCACAGGCGTGGGCAAGACGGAGCTCGCCAAAGCCCTGTCCGAGGCGATGTTCGATTCCGAAAAGAACTTGGTAAGGATAGACATGTCGGAGTACATGGAAAAGCATTCGGTGTCGAGGCTGATCGGGGCGCCGCCGGGGTACGTGGGCTACGACGAAGGCGGGCAGCTGACAGAGGCCGTCAGGAGGCGGCCGTACAGCGTGATCCTCTTTGACGAAATCGAAAAGGCGCACGCCGACGTGTTCAACGTGCTCCTGCAGCTTTTGGACGACGGGAGGCTCACCGACAGCCAAGGCAGGACTGTGGATTTCAAGAACACCATAGTGGTGATGACTTCCAACATCGGCAGCGCGTACCTGATGGAGAACATCAAACCGGACGGCACCATCAGCGAGGCGGTGAAGGAAGCGGTGGAAGCCGAGATGAAGAACCACTTCAGGCCTGAATTCCTTAACAGGATAGACGACACGGTGGTGTTTTCGCCGCTCACGGAAGCGCAGATCATGAAGATAATCGACCTATCGATGAAAGACATACAAAAGAGGCTTGCAGAGCGCAGCATTACGGTGGTCTTGACAGAGAACACGAAACGCACTATTGCAAACGAGGCATATTCGCCGCTGTTTGGCGCGAGGCCAGTAAAGCGCTACCTGCAGAAGCACATAGAAACACAGATCGCCGCAAAGATCGTAAGGGGCGAAGTGAAGGAGGGCGAAACCATCACCATCGACATCAGGGGGTAGGGGCGGCGGATTTTTTGTCTTTCAGTATCTGCACAATGTCCCCTTCCACCAGGGTGCGGACACGGCTGCCGATCAGCGCCATGTTTTTCACCGTTTCGCCAAACGAGTTGCCCAGTATGCCGTCTTTCGGTATGTCGCCTTTCATTTCCAGCGACATTTGGGCGTTTTCGACAGCAATTCCCACGCCGAGGGATATCTTTTGCGCACAGTTTGGTTTTGCGCCGTCGCACAGGACGCCGGCTAGGGTCTGGAGCGTCATCTGCGAGGCTTTTTCCACAGCGGCCTGGTCCCCTCCGAGCATGTACGAAAGGCCTCCTGCGAGAGAGACTGCGGCCACAATGGCGCAGTCGCAGAACGGCGTCCCTGCTTCCAGCAGCTTGTTCGAGTACCCGGCGATCAGGCAGGACAGGCAGAGCGCTTTCAGCAAAACCTCGTCGCCGGCGCTGTATTCCTCTTTTAAAGCAGAAAGGCCGTTGAATATGACGACGCCCTGGTTGCCGCTGCCAAACACGGACATGACCGGCAGCGTGCCGCCGCCCATCCTGGCGTCGCCCGCTGCGCTGCTCTGGCTCTTGACTTTGAAATACGGGTGCTTGCACACGTCAAGGGAAAAGATCTTGCTCAATAGGAACCCGGTTGAAATGCCCAGGTGGCCCTCCTTGCCGGCATCTGCGACCTTTTTGTTCATCTCGATGCCTTGCCGGAGGAATTCCAGATCCTCTGCTTTCGCGCTGTCTGCAAAATCGTACAGCTTGCCTATGCTGCAATCGTCAAAAAACGCAAGCTTGTTGCCGTAGCCGGTGCGTGTTTCCGGCGGATGGTCAAGCAAAACCTGCCCGTCCTTTTCGATGTACACCGGGTTTTCGTGGTGCCCGTCGAAAACCACTGTGGCGCTGCCATTGCCTGTGGTGACGGCAGCGTGAACGTAGACTTCGCCTTTGTGCGGGTCCACTTCGATGCTTACCGGTATCTGCCCCAGCAGTTTTCGGGCTTCGCCTATCTGCTGCTCCGTGTAGTCTTCCAGCAGCATCAGGCCTTTGTCCGGGTTTCCGGCTGTGATGCCGAACATCACGGCAAAGGGGAGGCCGGACTCTTTTGTCCCAGGCAGGATCACTCCGTCAGAGTTTTTGTACACGTCGTTTGAGACGGTCAGCCGAATGCTTTGCAGAGGCCCTTTGACCGAAGAGTACGCCATGGCAGCTGCCAGGGCAGGCGTGATCGGGTCGGTGCAGCCCAGGGCCGGCACGACGTTGGCTTTCAGCAAATCGAATACTTCTTTTTTGTCGTTCATTGTTGATGCCTCCTTGGCTTAATTCCATTAATACCTTGCTATAGCGTTGTCCATATGCCTTTCCATGGCGCCGACGCCAGCTGCCAAGTCTCTGTTTTTCAGCGCCCAGAAGATGTCCCCGTGCTCAGCCAGCAGCAGAGGGAGGTTTTCATGGGTTGTGCTCGGGGCTTTCAGCGCGTATGCCGTGTACTGCTGGTACGAAGAAAGCGTGGCTTGAAGCATCCTGTTGTGAGACGAGGCGTATATGAGCTGGTGAAAACTCGTGTTTATGTTGAGCATTTTGTCGAGGTCGCCTTTCTGGGTGTAAAACTCCATAAACTCGAAGGTTTCTTCGAGGGCGTCGAGTTCATCGTCGGTGATCCTTTCGACAGCCCATTTGACAGCCTGAATTTCGTAGGGCCTGCGGAGGCAGAAGATGTCCCTGACATCCTGGCCTGAAAGCCCAAGGACGAAAGCGCCCCTGTTCGGGACTGTTTCTATCAAACCTTCTGCTTCAAGCCGACGCAGCGCCTCCCTGACCGGGGTCCGGCTGATCATGTGCTCGGAGCATATCTGCTGTTCCGTCAGCTTGTGCCCCTTGGGGTATTTGCCTTGCAGTATGTCCTTCCTCAGCCCGGAAAAGAGGTCGGTCGACAGTAGCACTCCGGGGCTTTGGCTTTTTGCGTCAGGAAAGACGTTTTTTGTATTTGGCATATTGCGCGCCCTTTCCTTGCCGGACTTATTCTATGTTCGACAATATGTAGTCGGCGAACTGGGCGCCGGTGGCGCCGCCCGGCCTTCCGGTGATGACAAGCTTCCGTTCAAGCACCGTGCATTTGTCCAGCGCGGCAAAAAGCTTGTCCGCCTGCTTCCGGTAGCCGATGTGGGAGAGCAGCATCGCCCCTGCGCGGATGACGCTGCAAGGGTCGGCGTAAGCGGCCCTGCCTTCTTCGACCATCCGGGGCGCGGAGCCGTGGATGGCTTCAAACATAGCGTACTGCTTGCCGATGTTGGCGCTTCCTGCCGTGCCGACGCCGCCCTGAAGCTCGGCAGCTTCGTCTGTGAGGATGTCGCCGTATATGTTGGGGAGCACGAACACTTCAAACTGCTGCCGCCTCTTTTCGTCCAGGAGCTTTGCGGTCATGATGTCTATGTACCAATCGTCGGTTTCGATATCCGGGTAACCTTTTGACACGTCCTTGCAGACATTTAGAAATTTTCCGTCCGTGGTCTTTACTATGTTGGCCTTTGTGACTATCGTGACGCGCTTCTTCCCGTTGCTTTTGGCGAATTCATATGCGAGCTTCGCAATCCTCGCTGTCCCTTGGGTGGTAATCACCCTGAAATCGACGGCAAGGTCGTCAGTAATGTTCAAACCTTGGCTGCCCATGGCGTAGAGGCATTCGGTGTTTTCACGGAAGAAGGTCCAGTCGATGCCGAGAGCCGGAACTTTTACAGGCCTCACGTTGGCGAACAGGTCGAGCTCCTTTCGCATCGCCACGTTTGCGCTTTCGATGTTGGCCCACCGGTCGCCCTTCCTCGGGGTAGTTGTAGGGCCTTTCAGCAGGACGTGGCACTGCTTCACCGCATCCAGCACGTCGTCTGGGATGGCTTTGCCCGCCTCTGCCCGCCTCTCTATGGTGCAGCCGTCAATCGCCCGAAATTCCACTTTGCCGGACCGCGCTTCCTCGGCAAGGAGGCATTCCAGCACCCTCTGCGCCTCTGCCGTTATGGCGGGGCCGATGCCGTCGCCGCCTATCACCCCTATGACTATCTTGCCCAAGGTTTCGTAGTCGATAAAATCAGCGGCCTCTTTCATTTTTTCCACCCTGGCAAGCTGCCCGGCGACGATGTCCTCGAATTGTTTTGCGTAATCCATGGTGTTGCCTCCTATTCCGACTTTATGTAGTTTATTTTTCCGCCGTGCAGGATCATCAGGACCTCCAAATCGGAAAAATGCGTCAAGAACGTACAGCTTTTGCCGGTCGTCTTGTTTTTGACAGTCACGGTTTTGTTTTTGACCTGCGAGACAGCGTTTTCTATCACCAGGTCATGTCCCATCTGAAATTCGCTGCGGTCGGCGGGATGCTCAAACACAAGGGGCAATATCCCGCTGTTTATCAGGTTTGAGCGGTGTATCCTGGCGAAGGACTTCGCCAGCACGAACTTGACTTTGAGGTAAAGCGGCACCAGCGCGGCATGTTCCCTGCTGCTGCCTTGGCCGTAGTTTTCGCCGCCAACGATGGCGCAGCCGTCAATTTCCCTGCACCGCTTTGCAAACCCGCTGTCGATTTTTTCAAAGCAAAAATCCGACAGGTAAGGGATGTTCGAGCGGTACGGGAGCAGCCTGGAATCCGACGGCATTATGTCGTCGGTGGTTACGTTGTCCCCAAGGCACAGCGCGACAGAAGCCGCAACTTCGTCTGCCAGGCGCGAGTTTCGCGGGAAAGGCTTGATGTTCGGCCCCATTACAACGCCTGTGCTTTGCATGTCCGCATCGCTTGGGTACACTATGAAGCTGTCGTTTTTTGCGAATGTCTCGCTTGGGATTTCCGGCAAAGCGACGCCTGTATCGCTTCCGTCCGCAAGGTGCCCGCAGATAGCCGAAACCGCTGCTGTTTCAGGGCTGACGAGATATACGCCGGCATCCTGCGTACCGCTTCTGCCTTTGAAGTTGCGGTTGAACGTGCGCAGGGACACGGCGCCTGACTTTGGCGACTGGCCCATGCCGATGCAGGGGCCGCATGCGTTTTCTATAATCCTTGCACCTGAGTTTATTATGTCGGCCAATGCGCCGTTTTCGGCCAATTTCGAGAGTGTCCTTGCAGAACCCGGAGAGATGACCAGGCTGACGTTTGGGTGGACCTTCTTCCCCTTCAGGATGGCTGCGACTTTCATCAAGTCCGTGTAAGACGAATTTGTGCAGCTGCCTATGGCGACTTGGTCTATCTTGATGCTGCCGATGTTCTTCACCGTGTCTACGTTGTCCGGGCTGTGGGGCATGGCGGCGAGAGGGGCGAGGGTAGACAGGTCGACCTCCAAAACCCCGCAGTAAGCCGCGCCGACGTCCGCGCAAAGCGGAGAATAGTCTTGTTCACGCCCTTGGGAACGTAGGTAGGCCAGCGTGTTTTCGTCGCTGGGGAAGATGGACGTCGTGGCGCCCAGCTCGGCGCCCATGTTCGCGATGGTGGCGCGGTCCGTCACCGACAGCTTCTTTACGCCGTCGCCTGTGTATTCTATGATCTTCCCGACACCGCCCTTGACGGTGAGCCGCTTCAGCACGTGCAGGATGACATCCTTTGCAGAAACCCAGGGGCCCAGCTCCCCGGACAGGCGCACGTTCAAGACCTGGGGCACGGTGACGGAATACGTCCCTTTGGCCATTGCGACGGCTACGTCGAGGCCGCCCGCGCCTATGGCGATCATGCCAAGGCCGCCCCCGGTCGGGGTGTGGCTGTCTGAGCCGAGCAAGGTTTTCCCGGGGATGCCGTAGTTCTCCAGGTGCAGCTGGTGGCATATGCCGTTTCCCGGCTTTGAGAAGACCACGCCGTGCCGCTGCGCCACGCTTTTGATGAACGCATGGTCGTCAGCGTTTTCAAACCCTGTCTGAAGCATGTTGTGGTCTATGTAGGCTACCGAAAGCTCCGTTTTGACCTTTCCGATGTCCATGGCTTCAAGCTGCAGGTACACCATGGTCCCGGTGGAGTCTTGGGTGAGGGTCTGGTCGATTTTGATCTGGACCTCGTTTCCCGGGGCGACTTCTCCGGACACGAGGTGGGTTTCGAGTATTTTGTACGATAGCGGCTTGCCCATTTATGGTACTCCTTTTCGGTGGCAGTTGGTTGGCTAGGGTTGTGCATCTGTATACAATTGTATAATTTTTGGGGAGGGGCGTCAATTAATTTTTGCTTGTGCGATATGGACAGAATTGATATAATATAAGCATTGGGATTGAAATTCGATTAAGGTGGGGTCAGAGGGAAATGACAAGGAAACGATTACTTGCTTTGCTTATAGTATTGTGCATGCTGACAGGCATTTTCAGCGCCAGCGCTTTTGCAGGCGACGGAGGCGGCAGCGAGGGGGCAGCGGCGCCGGGCGTTCCGACAGGGGGGTACGTCAATTTGGCGTATGTTTGCACCACCAGCCTCAACGCAATAGAGCGCATGGATTTCGGAGCTGTCACGCACATCAACTGCGCTTTTGGCTTGGTGCGCGACAACGGGAAAACCGTATTCCTGTCCAACAGGGAGAAGAAAGCGATCAAGAAGGTCGTGGAGCTGAAAAAAACACACAACCCCGGCGCGAAAGCAATGCTTTCCATCGGCAGCATCGGCAGCAAGGGCTTTCAAAGCATGGTTTTGACCTCAAGCGGCAGGGGGAAGTTCATCCAGTCTTGCAAGGCGGCGATGGGCGAGTTTGAGCTGGACGGCATAGACCTTGGCTGGGCGCCCGCCAGCATGGGCGCGGGTGCGGCTATTGAGGCAACCCCAAAGGGAAAAAAGAACTTAACGCTGCTCC
>WRJV01000312.1 GCA_009778415.1 Clostridiales bacterium
CGGCAACAGTGCAAGGCATGATTGTTTCACCGCTTGCCGGGATAGCGGTCACGGGGATCTGACCTAGTTCCCACTTTCTTTACATTTAAGGATTTTGTTTTTCAGAAGGATTTATCGTACCACGAGACACCTTAAATTATAGAGTTTCCTTCAATACCGCATTTCCGTCAATAAGATTAATTTGAAGCCACAAATTCTTATATTTCCCTTCCTTAATGCTGAGACAGTGAATCGTGAATATATTACCATGAATATACGCCAGATTGTTGAAATCCTTACTTATAGCAGGATATTGTGGATCATCGAATTCTGCCCTCGCGCCAAAGTAGTAATCCGCACCCGATAGTAGCGATGTCAAATCAATTGCATATTCATTATTTCCTCTTGATCTTATGATAAATTTATGGCTTAAGAATGTACTTGTTGGCCATCCAACGTAATAATTACTGCTGTAAGTGTATTCTCGAGTTCCGGGGTTAGGGCTTGTAAATCCAAGTACTCTGTCGTCAATTATCGGTCTGAACGGGTTAGGTCCAATATTTATCCTTAATCCCCGTATAGAATCAAAAGAGTATTGCCAACCAAATTCTTCAACAGCAAAACGCCAGGTTAGAGGGAAATATGTCACATTGCGGAAATTTAACAGAGGATATTCATCATTGTCATTAGCCCAAAATTTATATAGTGAATTAACAGCGATTTTATATGTAGGGATTGTCGCAGTGTAAGTTGTCTGGTTCTGGATATTCGTCTTATAATATATCAGTTTATCATCAGCGTTTTCCCGGATCCCGACAAAGAGGGCTTGGATTCTTTCGGTTTCGTAATAGTTGGATTTAAGTCTCATGAATTTTGCGTAATTATACGCCATAGGAAAATATGTAATATCATTATATACAATAAATGGATATTGGTTGTAGCTATTATCAAAGATTTGTCCGTTTAGTGAAACAGGGAACGAGGGAATCTCCACTGTTACAGAATTTGCGTAAACAGTATTTGGAGTAAGGACTGCACATATTAACACTATTAATATATTTTTTTTCATAATAAGGTTATAGCATCACTCATCATTATTGTCAATAATTTTGTGATGATTTTGTGAGAAATTCAAAAGTGAGCGTACTACTTCAGCATTGAACTGACGTTCGTATTCCCTCTTGACGTACTGCCGCTGAGACAGTATAATAGTTATAACCCATTGAAGGGAGGGCGCAATATGCTAGAGAAACTAGCGTGCAGACTGGGCAGAAAAGACGAGCAGCCGAACATCGAGCTTGCGCTGGAGCTCTGCAACAGCGAGGATGCCGCAGGAATAAAAGAAATCAGAGATGGGCTTATGGGCAATGACGCAGCCACTGCAAACGACTGCATAAAGGTCTTGTACGAAATCGGATACAGGAAGCCGCACCTCATCGCCGGCTATGCGGAGGATTTCGTCTCGCTGCTTGCTTCAAAGAACAATCGGCTGGTGTGGGGCGGCATGACTGCGCTGGGCACGGTCGCGGAGCTTTCTGCAGACTTGTTGTTTAGAAAGTTCGAGGCAATAAAATCTGCCTACGACAATGGTAGCGTGATCACAAGAGACAACAGCATAAGCGTGTTCGCAGGCATCTGCAAGGCGAGCAGGGATTATAACGCAGCAGTCTTTCCGACTATAATCGAGCATCTCAGGACATGCAGGCCGAAAGAGCTGCCCCAGCACGCGGAAAGGGCGGCAGCGGGCGTAAGCGACAGCAACAAGGATGCGTTCTTTGAAGTCTTGAACACAAGAATAGATACCCTGACGCCTCCACAGAGGAAGAGAGTGGACGCTTTGATAAACAAGCTGCAGAGTCAGGGAAGATGAACGAGGAGATTACTGTTATGAGGAAAACATTTGCTTTTTTACTGGTCGCCTGCCTGGCGTTTGCAGCAGGCTGCACCGACCAAGGCAGCTCGTCCCAAAGCGGGGACGCTTCTTTGTTTACGTGGATCGAAGACAAAGGTGCGCGTGACCTGGCAGACTACGAGGATTATGAGCTGGTGGTGTATTACGATGCATCCGCGCAAAAGTGCGGCTTTGCGGATTTGTTTGGCAACATTGTGGTCGCTGCGGAATTCGACGAAGCTTACCCTTTCAATCAAGGGCTGGCGCGGGTTGGCCAGCATGAGGGCTTTCTGAAATGCAAGTATACGTACATCGACAAAAACGGCAATTTGATAAAGGACTACACTTGGGACATAGCGTATGAATTCAGCCCCTTCGGAGTCGCCGCCGTTGGCGTCGGTGAGATTTCAGTTGAAGGCACGCTTCATTTCGAAGGCAAATATGGCTTAATTGACAAAAGTGGAGAATACGTAAGCCCTCTTGTGTGGGAAGGGGACCTGAGCGCACTGGATGCCCGTGTGAGCGGCGAAGGCTTGATACCGATGGGCGTTCCCCAACTGGCGTACACGAGCATGCACCAAGATGCAGAAACGGGAGAAGGCTCAAATACAGGCGAGGCGCCGCTCTTTTATAGGCTGGGATATGCGGACTACAAGGGGGATGTTGCGATCCTTCCCGCCTGGAGATATGCCGAAGGCTTTAAAAACGGGCTAGCGGTCGTGTCGCGGGAAGACATGCTGTCCTACCAGTTTTTGTTTGACGACTACGACTCTGCGGACCCCGATGCGATATTTACAGGCAGGTACTCAATTATCGACACGAAAGGGGAGGCGATCATGGACATAACCCGGGATTTGCTCCATGAAACGGGCAAGTTCCACGCATGGGTCTATGTCATCGGTGGCGAATATGTGATGGTCGACCTGTTTGAACCCGGCGGCGGCCTTGGAAACCACATTAAGACCATTTACCTTGATTTGGACGGGAATATCATCCCTGAAGCGGATTTCGAGTACAGCGGCATCAATTTCTGGCGGGGGAACACTATCTGCGTGGACGAAACTACCGGTAAATACGGAGTCCATTCAAACGGCAAACTGATTGTGGCACCCATTTTTGACGAGCTGACAAACCCGAACTCCGCTTTCGCCGCCCTACCGACTTATGCGAAATACAACGGCTCGGTAAATGCGTACTATGCAAAATTGGGCGACCAAGAGGGGTACATATACGTCAAAGGGGCAAATTGATTGCCCCTTAATGTTCCATTGAGTCCGCAAGTTATATCCTTATATCCGCAAGTTGCTATCAGCTAATGCCGTAAAACCGCTTCGCATTTTCGCAGGTGGCTTTTGCCGCTTCTTCGTAGGCAAGCCCTTTTATTTCGGCTACCTTCCTCGCCGTGTACTCCACGTAGGGGGTTTTGTTGCGCTTGCCCCTCATGGGTTCCGGCGCCAAATACGGCGCGTCGGTTTCAACCAGCAGGCGGTCTATTGGGACTTCCATTACAACTTCCACGCCTTTTCTGGCATTTTTATACGTAATCGGCCCTGCCACTGATATCGTCCCTCCCAGCCTGACGTACTGCCTGGCAAGCTCGGCGCTCCCTGAAAAACAATGCAGCAGGACGCGTGCGTCCGGAGCCCCTTGGATTTTGGGGAACCAATTCGTGCGCTCGTTTGAGAAAGCTTGCTCTTCTCTTAGAATGCGGAGCACTTCTTCATCCGCTTCCCTTGCATGGATTACGATAGGCATTTTTAGCTCGTTTGCGAGGCGTATCTGCTTCCTGAAGCATTCCCTCTGAACGTCCCTCGGCGAGTGGTCGTAGTGAAAATCAAGCCCGATCTCCCCTATTGCCACGACTTTTGGCTTCTTCGCGAGGGCCCTTATCATTTGAAAACCCATGTCGTCCATCTCTTTCGCGTCGTGGGGGTGGTAGCCCGCTGCGGCATAGCACCACGGGTACTTTTCAGCATGGCCGGCGGCCAAGGCAGAGCTTTCCAGGTTGAACCCTATGTCAACGGCGTAGCTGACGTCCGACGCCCCTATTTCCCTTGCTAGTTCTGCCCTCTGGCTGTCCGTGAGGTCTTCGTTGTTCAAATGCATGTGCGAGTCAAACAGCATCTAGCACACCGTAGCCCCGTCCGGCGCGGTGGTCGTTACTATGTCCCACCTGTCGCCATTCTCCCCGAACAGGAGCATGCCTTTCGACTCCAAGCCCCTGAAGGTCCTCGATTTCAGGTTCGCTACGACCACAACCTTCATCCCTACCATCTCTTCCGGCGTGTAGTCGTCTGCGACTCCGGAAATCACCTGTCTGACCTCGGTTCCCATCTTGACTTTGAACACCAGCAGCTTGTCTGCTTTCGGGTGTTTCTTGGCTTCAAGTATGAGCCCGACCCTAAAGTCCATCTTGTCAAATTCGTCGTATTCTATTTCAGGCTTCAGCTCAAGCGGAACGCTCTGCGCACTTTCCTGCAGCTGTTCAAGGGCTTCAAGCTCTTTTTCAATATCCAGCCTGGGGAATATCGCATCCCCTTTCTTTACCTGTTCCCCGTTCGCCATGTCGAAGACAAAAGCGTCCTCCCAGGCAACGTCTGCGTACCACATGCCCAGCTGCTTCCGTATCTCTTTTGACGTAGTGTGCATGAAGGGGTAAATCAATATGGATATGATCCTGAGCGAGTCGGCAAGGTTGTGCATGACCGTGTCGAGCCTGTCCTTGTTGGCTGCGTCCCTTGCCAAAACCCATGGCATAGTTTCGTCTATGTATTTGTTGGTCCTCCTGACAAGCGCCCAAACTTCTTCAAGAGCGAGGTTGAACGCGAACTTGTCCATGAACCCTTCAACTTTCGCTGCGGCACCTGTGGCCAGTGCTTTCAGCTCGTCGTCGTGCTCGCCGGGCAGCTTGCTTTCGGGGATGACGCCGCCACAGTACTTTCCGATCATGGTGACTGCCCTAAGCACTAGGTTGCCCAGATCGTTTGCGAGGTCTGAATTCATCCTGTTAAGCATGACTTCGTTGGTGAAAATGCCGTCCTGCCCGAAGGTGTACTCCCTGAGCAGGAAATACTTGAGCGCATCGATGCCGTACCTTTCTATCAGCTTAACCGGGTCGATCACGTTCCCTCTGGATTTGGACATCTTGCCGCCTTCAAGCAGGAGCCAGCCGTGGCCCAGCACGTGGCTCGGTACCGGCTCGTTCATCGCCATCAGCATTGCAGGCCAGATGATGCTGTGAAACCTTACTATTTCTTTTCCCACCAGATGGACGTCGCAAGGCCAGTATTTGTTGTACAGCTCCGGCTCGTCGTCAAACCCCAATGCGGTAATGTAGTTTGAAAGCGCGTCAAGCCAGACATATATGACATGCTTGTCGTTGATAGGTACGGGTATCCCCCAGTTGAAGGAGGACCTTGAGATGCAAAGGTCGTCAAGCCCCCGCCTCACGAAAGCGAGCATTTCGTTCCTCCTCGTTTCCGGCTGCAGGAACTCGGGCGTCCCTTCAAACAATTCTGTCAGCCTTTCCTGGTATTTCGACAGCCTGAAAAAGTACGCCTCTTCGCTGGCTTTTTCGACAGGCCGCCCACAGTCGGGGCAGCAGCCGTCGACCAGCTGGCTCTCCGTCCAAAACGATTCGCAAGGGGTGCAGTAGAGGCCTTCGTACTCGCCCTTGTAGATGTCACCGTTCTCATATATCTTCATGAATATGTTTTGAACCCGCTTCACGTGCCTTTCTTCGGTGGTTCTGATGAAATCGTCGTAGGAAATTTCCATGGTCTTCCACAGCTCTTTTATCCCTTCGACTATCCTGTCAACGTACTCCTGCGGGGTCACCCCGTTCTCTTCTGCCGCTTTTTGTATTTTCTGGCCATGCTCGTCAGTCCCCGTCAAAAACCACACGTCGTAGCCGCAAAGCCGCTTGAACCTCGCCATGGCGTCAGCCATCACTGTGCAGTACGTGTGGCCGATGTGAAGGTTTGAGCTTGGATAGTAGATGGGGGTGCTGATGTAATACTTGCCTTTGTCGTTTGTCATAAAAAATCATTCCTTTCTTCGCCGTCTCAAATGGGAAACGGGCGTTGCTGTTTTCAGATATATGAACAGAGTACCACAAAAATCCCTTCATGTAAAAGATTTTCTGCTTGCAGCGCTATATAACTTTCGTGTCTGCGAAAACTTTGTTGAACATGACCCCGAGGCCCAGCGTCCACGCAAGGAAAAAGAACCAAAACATCAGCGCCACCGATGAGGCGAGGGAGCCGTATATTATGTCGAAATTGCCAACGTACTTCGTATAGACCGAGTAGAAGAAGGTCACCACCAGCATGCCCACTGAAGCAAAAATGCTACCCGGCATCACTTCTTTGAATTTTACTTTCACATAGGATAGGGCATAGTAATTGTAGCTTACCATGAAAAAATACAGGGCTAGAGACACCGGCCACCTCAGATTCAGCCAAACCCTGTGGATTTCATACTCCGCGCTGGGCGAGTTTATCACGGTGCTGACCAGCAGCTTGAAGACGAGCTCCCCGTAAACAAGGATAACCAAAGCGAACGCCACCGTGAACAGCGTGAACGTGATGGTCCTGAGCGCCCGCAGCCTGTCCCGGAAAAAACCCTTTCCGGTTGACTGCCCTTCAGTCATGGTGTAATTTGCCATCCGCATCATGGCAATCTGCGCCTTGGAGGCCGACCACAGGGCAACTATCACGAAGGCTGCGTTCATCTTGCCTGTTGGCACGTAAGTCAAGAAATTTTCAAGCAGCTCCGCGACATCTTCCGACACGTACTGGGTCACCAGGTCGTCGAGCACGTTGAGCGAAATGGAAACAATCCCAAGTATTTGGGACAGGACTATCATTATCGGAACTATTGACAGGATGAAATAAAACGCCATCTGCGCCGCGAACCCTTGATAGTACGGATCCCTGAACTGCCTGATCATCTGCAGGGCCATGAGCATCATCCGCTTTTTATACATTTTGGCGCTCCAGATTAACTCTTAGCAGTTTGAGCGCGTTGGCCCTATGGCTTATCGCATTCTTTTCTTCAGGCTTTAGCTCGGCAAAGGTTTTGCCATGCCCGATCGGAATGAACAGCGAATCGTAGCCGAAACCGCCAGCCCCCCTCTCTTCAAAGGCGATATGCCCCTCGCATTCGCCTCTTGCCGTGATCTCGCTTCCGCTTGGGAATGCCATGCTGATAACCGACACGAACCTTGCCGTCCTCTTCTCTAAAGGCACCCCTTCCATCTCCTTGAGCAGTTTGTCCCTGTTTTTTTTGTCATCGCATTCCGCGCCTGCGTACCTCGCGGAAAAGATGCCCGGCTCGCCGCCCAAGGCGTCGACTTCCACGCCTGAATCGTCTGCAATAGTCGCTTTCCCACAGAGTTTCATTATCTCACGGGCTTTCTTTAGCGAGTTTTCTTCAAAGGTCGCGCCATCTTCTGTTATGTCGATGTCAGCTACCCCTGCTTCGCCCCTGGATATTATCTGCATCCCGAACTCTTTCGTGATGGCTTCCATTTCTTTTATCTTGCCCCTGTTTTGCGATGCCGCGATTATCGTTTCCATACGATGCCTCCAATAATGCCCCTAGTGTATCCCTGTACTGCCATGATACACCAAAAAGCTTGTTGCTTCAAGTATTTGATCGATATTTGAGGCTTTGAGAAATAAACTGAAAAATGATTTTTTTTTGCAAATTATTTCAATCACATCTCGTATGTGCTATCATACAAATAACCAAACGGATTAGTTGATTACCATGAATCAATAGACTATGCTTTTATTAAATAACTAGGAGGGGAAAATGAAAAGGATTCTATGTTTAGGTCTGATCCTCAGCCTGCTGCTAGCCCAAGCCGGCTGTGGCGGTCCAGGCGGGGGCGAGGGCGAGGGCGGAGGCGGAGGCGGAGGCGGAAAAGCAAGCCGGAGCAATCCCGCAAAAATTGGCGAGACCGTTTCCTACAGCTCAATGAAAGAAAACTCTGACGCTTTTGAAATCGAGCTTACGCTTCTTGAAGTTTATCGCGGAGGCGGCGCATTGAAGATGGCAAAGCAAGCCGATTCCTACAATGACATACCAAAAGACGGCAAGGAGTACCTATTTGCCAAGTTCAAGGTGAGCGCTGTAAAATCAAAAAACGACGAGCCTGTCGACGTTCCCTACTTGTTTGACATAGTAAGAGCTGATGGCTCCATGTATGAGGATTCATACGCGTACATCTTTGGCCTTTCGGAGTTGTCAACTATGTATGCAGGCGCTTCTCAAGAGGGGTTTATCTGTTTTGAGGTTGACAAGGCTGACGAAGACCTGCTGATTGTGTTTCCTTTGTACTCGAAGACCCAAGTTTGGTTTTCTGCGGCGCAGACATCAGGCAGCGATGACGACGATGACTACAACCCCCTTGGAGACCCCAATAGGGTTGGATCCAAAAACAACCCAGCGGAATTAGGCGTCACTGCGAATTTCAACGGAATGGGTTTGTCCAGTTATTGGTCGGCATACAGTGTGGACATCACAGTAACGGAAATCAACCGTGGGCAAAGGGCGCTGGATATGGTCACATTGGCAAGCTCGTACAACGACAACCCGCCGTCGGGGAAGGAGTACATGATTGTTAAAGTGAAGATCGAGGCGATAGATTCAAGGAATGACACCGCTATTGACATCAGTGGCTACGATTTCAGCCTGTTCAATTCAAACGGGATTGAATATCGCGACCATGTGTATGTGTCAGGCCTTGAAGACACGGGGTTTTCTAAGATGTATCCAGGCGCAACCCAGGAAGGGTATCTGGTATATTACGTCGATGCAAACGATCCCGACCCATGTTTGGTGCTCCACTCTGATTCTGAAGCGCCGGTCTGGATTTCTGTTGCCAAACACAATGCCAGTGCGCTGATTGACCCCAACGCATTGGGCACCAGAAACAACCCTGTCCCCTTGAACCAAGCGTTCACATGTACTATAGACGACAATAGGAACAGCTATAAAGTCGAACTGAAAATACTGGATCAGGCGCGAGGTAGCATGTCTGAACAAAAGCAAAAAGAACTGGGGCTGTACCTTTCCGACATCAATCCCGGCAACGAACTGATCGTTATTTATGTTCAGGCATCAGTAATCGATTCCACAAATGACGCCAAGGTCTCCATTGACGAATACGACTTCGAGCTGGTGAGCAAGCAAGGCGTAAAGTACAAAAAAATACACGCATCCGGCAACCCGCATAAATTCACGGACATGTACAAGGGCGCCACTCAGGACGGAATCATATTCTTCCAAGTCTCAGCTTCCGACGCAGAACCTCTTGTAGTGTTTAAGGAATCCTACAGCCAATCAGGTACATGGTTTTCCCTTGATTAGCACACCGCAAACCATAACCGCCAGCTGAGTGAAGTGTCCCCTGTCAAGTTGACAGACCAAAAAAATAATTCGTAAGATTTTCGTTAATGGCATTGACACGAATTTGCTCCGGTGGTATAGGGGTGAAGATTGGCTTGACCACGTTCCTCTTGAAGTCGGTAACATCCATACACCATCTTCTGCTGAAGTAAATTTTATTAAGTAGATTGAACCCCTCGAGCAGTTCACGGAGGGCAATGTCTTGTCCTCCGTTAGCGTTAGGATGGATTCATCAGTCAACATGTAAGCTGGCAAACGGAATCAGCTTTTAGGCAGGTAGTTCAGGAAATAGACGTAGATGTCCACCACCACTTGGTACAGCTCGTTTGGCACTTCAGTACCAAGGTCCAGCTGCGACAGGATTGTAGAAAGGGAGCTGTCTTCAAAGACAGGCACGTTGTTTTCAGACGCCACCTCAATGATTTTTTCGGCCATGTAGCCGGCGCCGGAAGCTACGACAACAGGTGCCATGTTGCTGTATTCGTCATATTTGAGGGCTACCGCAGTCCTTTTGTTTTTGTGGTCAGACGATGACATTTACTGCGTTCCTCCTTTCGTATATTTTGGGGAACACTTCCGATATGCTCTTTGGCGTGTCAACCTTGGCGAGGAACAGCGACCTGAACGTCATGCCGCTTTTGGCCATTATCCCCACCATGGCGTCTTTCATCTCGATTTCCCGGTCCTTGTATTTTTCCGGGTAGTAGAGCTCCATGTCGACTTTTTTGTCCTGCGCCAGTATGACGGTTTCAAAGAACCCCACGTCTCGTATGTCGAATTTCACCAGCAGCTTCACCGCCCTGCCGTCTTCCTCGCCTTCTGCTGTTTTTTCCGCATTGGGGTCGACCCAAAGCTCCGAAAAGAACATCCCGCCGTTCACGTTTGCGGGCAGCATGAAATGCAGCAGCGGCATGTACACGCTCTCGTTGATCAGTATTGAAGACACCATGTTCTGAAACACCGCCTTGCTCTGGAGCCCCGCGTCTCCGCTCATCCCTTTCATTATAATCGTGATCAGCTTGTCAACCAAGCTGTTGCCCTCGTTTTGGCCCGCCCTGGCAAGGCGCAGCGCCATCTCGTCCACGCCGGCGCCTTTCATGGCTTTGCTGAGCTCGCTGTACGACGCAAGCTCCCTCAGCGCCTGCATGTACGATTCCTTCGTGCCAGCCTCGTACCTAGCTATGTTCAGCGTAAGCACCGCTATCAGGTTCCTTACGGCGCCTAGGTCTTTTGTCATGGCAACGTACTTGGCGAGGAAAGGCATGACTTCGTTTTTCAGCACTGTAAGGTTCTGCGGGTTGTTCCCCATCATGTCCCTAGAGGACAGCTTCTCTATCATTTCTGTCAGTTTGCCGGCGGCTTGTGCCGGCAATGCAGAAGCGATGTTCCTCAAGTTTGCGACAATGTTTCTGTGGATGTGCCCGCTGGACGTCAAGCTGTCGTATTTCCGGAGGAAATCTAAAACTGCCACTTTCAAGTCGTATGGCACGTTGGAATTGACCAGCTCCCTGAGCGCGTCAAAGAACTGCCCAGAAAACTTCAGGTTCTGGCCCTGCTGCCCTTGAAGCATTTCAAGGAGCTGCGTCTCGTCCATCTTGATCAGCTCCATGAATTTTGAAATCTCCCGAGTGAAGTTTTCCCCTATCCCTGAATTGACAAGGTTGCCCATCTTTGAAAAGAACAGTTCCGTGTATGTCTGCGACAGCGTGGGGGTGTCTTTCAGCGCAGCTAGGAATTTGTCGAAATTTGAATCCATGTTGAGCGGGTACTGGTTCGCCTGCCTGTCCTGATAGACCGTCTGGTCCTGCGCTTTTATTACCCGTGTAGGGTCGACGACCTGATGAACCTGGCTCAAAGGCTCGCCCGCCGTCTGTGGCCTTATCCTGTTTACGTTTTCCTGCCCGGTTGCGGGCGGTGTTACATTCAATACGTTTGCCATAGCGTACCCCTATATTTTCTTGTTGTTCATCCTGTACAGCAGCGCAAGTATTTCTGCCACCGTGTCGTAAAATTCCGCGCTTATTTCCCTGTTCAAGTCCACCGAATCGTAGAGCGCCCGCGCAAGGGGCTTGTTCTCAGTAATGAATATGTTGTGTTCTTCGGCTATGCGTATTATCCTCAGCGCCATTTCGTCCTGCCCTTTGGCAACCAGGACGGGTGCCATGTCCCTGTCAATGTCGTACCTTAAGGCTACGGCGTAGTGGCTTGGGTTCTTTATGATTACGTCAGCTGTCGGCACGGCCTGCATCATTCGGGACATCGCAAATTTCATCTGCACGTCCCGTATCCTCCTCTTTACCTGCGGGTCGCCCTCTAGCTGCTTGTACTCTTCCTTCACTTCGTGCTTGGACATCTTGATCCTGCGCTCGTAATCCCACCGCTGATAGACAAAGTCCAGCGCCGCCACGCACACGAAGACGATGCATATCTGCACCACCAGCGATATTACTGAGTTCAATATATATGTCGTCGATTGTTCTAGATTCATAAACAGAGTTTTTGAAAGCGGCGCAGACCTGCCGAGCAAAAATCTGTAGACGATGACTACCAGGATGGTTATCTTCAGCAGCCCTTTGAACAGTTCCACAAAGCTCCTTAGCGAAAACATGCGCTTGAAGCCCTCAATCGGGCTTATCCTGCTGAACTTGGGCTTTAAGGCTTCTTGCGAGAACAGGAACCTCGTTTGGGCGCCCGTTGCCACTACGCTCACCAGCACCGACAAAAAAAGCAATGGCAGGGCCACAACGCAGACCGCCAGGGCAGCCTCTACGTAAATGTTGCTGACCAGCGTAATGGAAAGGCTGTCGTTCGTCCCTGCGTAATCGATGAACCTGGCAAGAAACGAATGCATGCGTTCGTACATGGTCGGGAACCACAGCCTTATCGCGAAAAACATCGCCAAAATAGAGGCAACCGTCACGATGTCCCTGCTCGAAAACACGTTGCCCTTTTTCCGTTCGTCTTTTCTCTTTTTAGGGGTTGCTTTTTCGGTTTTTTCACCGGTTCCGCCGTCTGCCATGTCCCCCCCTTCCGTTGCCGCTTTCGCCCGGCTTAGCTTCCTATAAGGAGCATTACCTCCCCCATCGTTTTGAACAAACTGCCTATCGCCTGCTCTATAAAATTGCTCAGGGGCGTGAAAATCGCCGCCAGCATGACAAGCCCTGTTAAAATCTTCACCTGAAGGTTGACTACGAATACGTTGATCTGTGGGATGGTCTTCATCAGTATCCCGACGCCCATCTCAAGCAAAAACTCCATGCCAAGAATCGGCATCGCCATCTTAATGCCCAAAGTCGTGCATTGGCAAAAGGTGTCCAGGATTTTCGAGGACACAGCCGGGTTTGAAAACAGTACCTGCCCGTATGGGATCAGCTCCGCTGAGTTGATAAACATATGTATAAGCGTGAGGTGGCCGTTGAGCCCGAAAAACATGAAAACGAACATCAAGTTGAAAAACGTGGCGTTGACGGACATCTGCACACCGCTCTGAGGGTCGTAAAGCCTCGACATGGAAAGGCCCATCTGCAGGTCGATGAATTCCCCCCCCAGCAGCACCACGTACACGAAAAGCGAGACGACAGTACCCATGGCGAAGCCAACGAACAGCTCTTTGGCGAAAATGATGAACGTTTCGATGAACACAGAGCCGCTAAGGGCGACCGATACGTCGGAATAGGTGAAAACCATCACTGTCAGCGCCAGCGTAAACCCAATCTGGAACATGACCGGGAAGTTCCTCCTGCCGAATATCGGATTGAATAAAATGCAGCCGGTCATCCGCATGAACACACATGCCAGCCCGGTCATCTGAGTCGCGTCGAGCATTTCTCGCCTACCTTACCATAACATCGAAAATCCTCATCAGAAAGTCCATCAGCGTGTTCAGCATCCAAGGCCCTGCCGCCAACAGTATCAGCCCTATCAGCAGCAGCTTCGGTACAAATGTTATCGTCTGTTCGTGTATCTGAGTTGCTGCCTGCAGTATGGCTATCAAAAGCCCCACCGCCATGCTGATCAGGAGCAGCGGCGCAGCCAGCTTGATCGCTATGGAAATCGCTTGGTTCATAATCTCCAGCGTTTCGGTCGACATCATCGCCCATCAGCCCCTTTCAGTTGAAGCTCTTCACAATTGTCATGAACAGCAGGTCCCACCCGTTCACTACCACGAACAAAAGTATCTTGAAGGGGAGGGATATCATGACAGGAGGCAGCATGATCATGCCCATGGACATGAGCGTGCTCGCCACAATTACGTCGATGACCAAAAATGGGATGTACAGCAAAAACCCCATGATAAACGCGCGGGCCAGCTCGCTCGCCATAAAGGACGGAATCACAATGCGGAGGGGCAGCTCAAGCAGGCCTTCGTGGGTTTCCGGCGGCGGAATTTCCGCGAATTCCAAAAACAGGTTCAGCGAATCCGCTTTCGTCTGCTTAAGCATGAATTCCTTGACCGGAACCTGCGCAGCCGCAAGCGCTTCCTCCTGCGTAATCAGCTGAGCCTTGTATGGTTGATAGGCGTCTTGGTTTATATCGTCGATGACAGGGCCCATTATGAAGATTGACAGGAATATCGCTATGCTGATGAGCACCATGTTTGGCGGCGTCTGCTGCAAGCCCAGGGCATTCCTGAAGATGGAAAGGACGATGATTATCCTTGTGAACGAAGTCACCATGATGAGCAGGGAAGGGATCAGCGAAATCATCGTGAGCAGCAATATGATTTCAAGGGTCGTCACGTCTCCGCCGTTTATGTTTATAAGCGCGTCGTTCATTAAAATATCACCCCTTTGCGTGTTAGCGCTCTTTTTTCGACAGGACCCCTTTTAAGGCGCTTTTAAAAGCGCCGTTTTCAGGATGTTTTTCAGAATATGAACTGCAAAACAAGTCTTTGTCGTCGATTTCCGTTAAAATCTGAATGGATTGCGCCGACGAACCTATCAAATAATACTTTTCTCCGATCATCGCAATCAAAAGCAGCCTGTCCTGTCCGAGAACAACCCTGTCGATGACCTTTATGTACTTGGACTTGCTGATTTTGGCTGCGCCTACGGCTAGATAGCGGCTGAACAGGTAGCTCAAGTACAGTACAGCCCCTACCGCGAAAAGCGCTGCTATCAAAGGAATTATGCCATTCAAAATATACCTCTCCCTTACAGCAGCTGCCCCACGGACTCCATGATTTCGGTTATCTTGACGCCGAAGGAATCGTCAATGACGACCACGTCCCCTTTAGCGAACTTCTGCCCGTTCACGTATATGTCCACTTGGTCCCCTGCCAGTTTGTCAAGTACTATCAGCGTCCCTTGGGCAAAGTCCATAATCTCCTTTACCTGCTTCTTCGTCCTCCCTATTTCAACAGAAACTTGAAGCGGAACCGACATTATGAGGCCCAGGTTTGCTGGCTCGCTTTCCGAAAAATCCCTCGCTTGCTTGTAGCCGGTCCTCTGGGGCTCTACGCTTATTACCTTTGGCGGCGGCGGGGCGTACGCCGGCGGGGGCGCCGGGGCGTATGCGGGCGGAGGCGGCGGCGGGGCAGCAGCCGGAGCCGGGGCCGGGG
>WRJV01000313.1 GCA_009778415.1 Clostridiales bacterium
TATGTATATCTTAAAGGATAATCCAGTTTTTTTCAACTGGTTTATTGGGGCATCCCTGCACAAATAGTAATATTCCTTGACATTCCAATGCTTAACGTTTAAAATTATTAAGTATACGCGAGAAAACGAGGGATGAAACATGTTTGAAAAACTATCTGAAAAACCCATAGCCGAATTCCAGATGGAACAGGCGGACGCATGGGAAAAACACGATTTGCTGGGCAAATGCGTTACTACGAGGAAAGGCAGGCCTTCCTTTATTTTTTACGAGGGGCCACCGACGGCGAACGGCCGGCCGGGCATACACCACGTGATCGCCAGGACGCTAAAGGATTCTGTGTGCCGGTACAAGACCATGCAGGGGTTTGAGGTCAAACGGAAAGCCGGCTGGGACACCCACGGGCTTCCCGTGGAGATCGAGGTCGAGAAAGAGCTGGGGATGTCGGGAAAGCAGGACATCGAAAAGTACGGCATCAAGGAATTCAACGAGAAGTGCAAGGAATCCGTGTTCAAATACGAAAGCATGTGGCGCGAAATGACGAAGCGGATGGGTTTCCTGATAGACATGGACCACCCGTACATAACTTTGGACAACAACTACATAGAGTCGTGCTGGTGGATTATCAGCGAATTCTTCAAGGCAGGGCTCATATACGAAGGGCACAAGATACTGCCGTATTGCCCCCGCTGCGGCACCGGGCTGGCTTCCCACGAGGTAGCGCAGGGGTACAAGGAGATCAAGGTCAACACAGTCACCGCAAAATTCAAAAAGAAGGACGCTGACGAATACTTCCTTGCGTGGACGACTACGCCATGGACGCTGGCCTCCAACGTCTCGCTGACGGTGGGCGCAGACATTGACTACCTGAAAGTGCGGATGCGCGAGGGCGCTTTCGACGAGGGCAAGGTCTTTTACGTGGCGAAAGAACTGGCAGGCAGCGTGCTCGGCGAAGGCAAGTACGAGGAAATCGCGCAGATGAAGGGCAGCGAACTGGAATACATGGAATACGAGCAGCTGATGCCTTTTGTCAAAGCGGACAAGAAAGCGTTTTTTGTCACCTGCGGAGAGTACGTCACTGTGGAGGACGGGACGGGAATCGTCCACACCGCTCCTGCCTTTGGCGAAGACGACTACCAGACCGGGAAAAAGTACAGCCTCCCGGTCATGAACCCGGTGGACGACCAGGGCAAGTACACCGACACGCCTTGGGCGGGCAGGGCTGTCACCGATGAAGCGCTGGAAGTGGACATCATCAAATGGCTTGCCGCAGAGGGCAAACTGTTTTCAAAAGAGCGGATACTGCACAACTACCCCCATTGCTGGAGGTGCGGGACCCCGTTGATCTACTACGCAAAGCCGAGCTGGTACATAGAGATGACCAAGCTCAAGGACAACTTGGTCGAATACAACAACAACACGAACTGGTTCCCCGACTACGTGGGCGAGAAGCGCTTCGGGAACTGGCTCGAAAACGTCATCGACTGGGCAATCTCCCGCAACAGGTACTGGGGGACGCCCATACCCATATGGAGGTGCAGCTGCGGCCGTCTCGTATGCGTCGGCAGCAGGGCTGAGCTCGCCTCGCTGGCCATTGAAGAAATCACCGAAGGCATTGAGCTGCACAGGCCCTACGTGGACGACGTCCACCTGGCGTGCCCAGACTGCGGGAATGCCATGAGCCGGATACCGGAAGTCATGGACTGCTGGTTCGACAGCGGCGCCATGCCGTTTGCGCAGCAGCACTACCCGTTTGAAAACAGCGAAACCTTTGACGACGAACTGTTCCCTGCGGACTTCATATGCGAGGGGATCGACCAGACCCGTGGGTGGTTTTATTCGCTTATCGCCATTTCTACGTTCATAAGAAAGAGGTCGCCGTACAGGAACGTGCTGGTCAACGACCTCATCTTGGATAAAGAGGGCAAGAAGATGAGCAAGTCCAAAAACAACATGGTCGACCCCTTTGAGATGTTCGACAAATACGGAGCTGACGCGACAAGGTGGTACCTGCTCCACGTTTCTCCGGCCTGGTCTCCCACGAAGTTCGACGAGGACGGGCTGGTTGAAGTGGTCAGCAAGTTCTTTGGCACTCTTAGGAACGTGTACAATTTCTTTGTGCTGTACTCGAACCAGGACAAAATAGACCCAAGAAACTTGGAGGTGGCTTATGATAGCAGGCCTGAACTAGACAGGTGGATACTTTCCAAGTACAACAGGCTTGTGGCCGGCGCCAACGAAGAGATGGACAGGTACGACCATATGAAGACCGTCAGGAAAATCCAGGAGTTCGTTTCGGAGGATTTGTCGAACTGGTACATACGGAGGGCCAGGAGGAGGTTTTGGGCCGAAGGGCTGTCTGACGACAAGAAGTCGGTCTATGCGACCACCTACGAAATACTAGTCGGCGTTTCGCTGCTCGCCGCGCCGTTCGCCCCGTTCATATCGGACGAGATTTATACGAAGCTGACTGGCGGGGAGTCGGTCCACATATCGTACTACCCAAAAGCCGACACAGGGATGATCGACGAAAACGCAGAGCGCAGGATGGACCTTGTCAGAACCTTGGCAACACTGGGCAGGGGCACGAGGGAGAAGGAGAGGATCAAGGTGAGGCAGCCGCTTTCGGGGATATTGGTGGACGGCAAATACGAGGCTTTGATAAGCGACCTGACGCCTTTAATCATGGAAGAGCTGAACGTTAAGAACGTCATATTCGAAAAAGAGCTGGACAAGTTCATGGACTACAGCATTAAGCCCAACTTCAAAGAAGCGGGGCCGGCTTTCGGCGCCAGGATGAAGGCTTTCGCCGCAGCCCTTGCGGCAGCGCCGGCGGCGGCCCTGATAAGGGAGCTTGAGGAAAACGGCGAAACGGAGATAGCAGCCGGCGGCGACGCTTTCACAGTCAAGAGGGAGTTCGTCGAAGTGAAGATAAGCGCCAAGGAGGGGTTTTCCGCAGCGATGGAAAACAACGTGTTCACTATACTGGACACCACCGTCACGCCGGAGCTCAAGCAGGAAGGCTTCGCGAGGGAAGTGATCTCAAAGGTGCAGCAGCTCCGCAAGCAGAGGGACTTTGAGATGATGGACAACATCAGGATATTCCTTAAGCCGGACGATGAGGTGATGGAGGCCGTGGACAGGCACAAGGAATACATAATGAAGGAAACCCTGGCGGTTGAGATACTGGTCAGGGAAGGGTTGCAGGAGTATGACGTCAACGGGCACAGGACTGGCATAGACGTAGAAAAAATACAATGAAAAAAGACTTGAAGGGCATGAGCCTTGCTGCCCTTGCGGAATATTTGAAAAGCCTTGGAGAGGAAGAGTACCGCGCGAGGCAAGTTTTCAGGTGGATTTACAGAGGGGCGGATTCCTTTGACGGCATGTCCGACATCTCCGGAGCGCTCAAGGACAAACTGAAAGAAACTTCCGAAATATCCGCCATCGAAATGCTTTACTGCCAAGAGTCCCGCAGCGACGGGACGAGAAAGTATCTGTTTGGGCTATCTGACGGGAACGCCATCGAAAGCGTCTTCATGAAGCACAAGTTCGGGAACTCCATCTGCATCTCGTCCCAGGCGGGGTGCCGGATGGGGTGCGTTTTTTGCGCGTCGGGAAAAGCCGGCTTGGCCCGGAGCCTTTCCCCCGGCGAAATGGTGGACCAGATGCTGAAAGCACAGAAAGACACGGGCGAACGGATAAGCCGCGTCGTGGTGATGGGCACGGGGGAGCCTTTCGACAATTACGGCAACTTGGCAGAATTTATCAGGGTCGTCAACGACGAGCTCGGCCTTGGCATCGGGATGCGGAACATCACGGTGTCCACCTGCGGGGTCATTTCAGGGATACAAGCTTTTTCAACCGATTTTCCCCAAGCGAACCTAGCGGTTTCCCTTCACGCGCCAAACGGCTCAATCCGAAAAGGGCTGATGCCGACAGCGGGAAAGCAGGATTACTACGAACTTCTATCCGCGTGCAGAGAGTACGCAAGGAAGACAGGCAGGAGGGTCACCTTTGAATACGTGCTGATTGGCGGGAAAAACGACAAAGAGCGCCACGCAGACGAGCTTGCGGCAAACTTGCGCGGCATGCTCTGCCATGTGAACCTGATCCCTGTCAACAGCGTTTCGGGCAGGGCCCCGGCGCCCGGCGCAAATGCCAAGGCAGAACGGTTCAAAAAAAGGCTCGAAGCGGCGAGCATCCCGGCGACTGTGAGAAGGGGGCTTGGCAGCGACATCGATGCAGCCTGCGGCCAGCTGCGGCTGTCCAAAACCAACAGCTGGGTCAGCGGATGAAGCAGACGCGGTTCCGCCCGCATCCTTTAGCCTGATAAAGCGCTTCGTCGCTGCGCTTCATGATGTCTTCATAGGATTCATCGCCTTGGCGCATGCCGCTGACGCCTACGCTGACAGTGATCTTCAAGACTTTTCCGCACTCCAGGAAAAAGTCGTTGTTTTCGATGGAACGCAAAGTCCGCGCACCTATCGCCAAAGCGTTCTCAGATGCGGCGTCCAGCAGCACGGCTACGAATTCTTCGCCGCCGTACCTTGCGAAGATGTCGGTTGAGCGGAACTGAACCTTCAGAATGTCGGCGAACTGGACCAGCACTTGATCGCCGGCCGCATGGCCGAAAGAGTCGTTTACGCGCTTGAAATAGTCGATGTCGTAGGTGAGCACGAACAGCGGCCTCTGCGTGAACCCGCAGTTTTTGAACGAAGCGTCGAGGAACTTGCTTAGGGAAAGCCTGTTCGGGATTCTTGTGAGGCTGTCGAAATTCGCAAGGTCCTCAAGCTGGAGGGAAGTTGCGCTTAAAGTGTCTGTCATTTTATTGAAAACCTCTGAAAACTCTCCAAGGTAATCCACCTTTTGATTGTAATCGCCCTCAGTAACTCTCTGGGCCCACCAAGTCAAATGCTTGAGCTTGGACTGCAGGCCTTTCAGATGCGACAGGACAATACCCTTTGAGTAAACAGTCTTGTTCAGGTCAATCTTGTCCAGAGAGAAGCTCAGTTCGCGGATGGCGACAATTTGCTCATAGAGCCTTTGGAAATCAGGGTATTCCGACACAGCCTTTGCTATTGCCTCGCTGTCGGGCATTTTTTGATCGGTAAGCAGGCTTATTATCAAGGGTATCAGCGCCTGATCTTCATGCATATGCGTCCCTCTGTTCTTCTGTGTGCAGTGGTTTACGGTTTTTTCGTGATCATAAAACGGCATGTCCTGGCGCCGGTACACCAACAATCGATCTCTTTGGCAACCCACTCTTGCTGGGTGTAGCAACCAACCATTGCTGACATAAACCCCTCGTCGTAGATGCATGTCTCATAATCCAGCTCGGGAAGGCCGGAACAATCGAGGTCTTCGTCAATTGCAACGACAACCCGCCCGTCGTCGAGCAGCGCCTCTTCGACTCTCAGAATGCCAATCTTCTTATCTTTAAACACTTCTTGCATTTTTTGCAGAAATTCATGATCAGACGAAACAGGGTGTATGTTGTGCCTGTAAAATTCCGTGCCGGCTTTATAGCCCGCAGAATAAAAGATTTTGTCTACAATTTCGCTGCCGAACTCCTCTTCCATGACGTCGCGCAGGGTAAACTGCATCAAACGGTACGTGCCAACGTCAACAAAGTTCCCCATATTGGCACGGCCATCTTCAATATTGCCCAGCAAGTCCCAGCTAAACTCGTATTTACGCATGGCGCCCCCCTTGCCTGGTTTTTCCATGGCTGCCTGCGGGCATCGCCCGCATCAGTTAGATTACAGTTAGATTTTAAACAAAAAATGGAGAGAAGTCAATGATATGGCGAAATTTTACTGAAGATAAATATTTCTTTGTCCTTGCCCTTGGTTGTTTATTCGTGTATAATACTATACAACACAATAAAATAAAAAAGGGGGCGGTTAAATATGGTTAGCCTGATCATCGGCCGAAAGGGGTCGGGAAAAACTAAACGCATAGTCGACATGGCGAACATCAGCCTAGAGACCACTGACGGCAGCATAGTTTTCATCAACAAAAACCACAGGTTGATGTACGATTTAAAATACCAGATCAGGGTTGTCTGCATGGAAGACTACGAGGGCATCACCAACAGCGACGAATACATAGGTTTCATTTACGGGATCATAAGCTCTGACCACGACATAGAGAAAATATTTATCGACAGCATATTGAAACATGCTGATTTTGAAATATCCGATCTTCCGGAATTTCTTGGAAGGCTCAGCAAAATATCAAAAATTTACGGGCCTGACTTCATTGTGAGCATAAGCGCGGCCAAAGAGGAGATGACAGGGGTAGACTTTTCGAATTTTGACATTTTAAACTGAATATGCAAATGAATATCGGGGACATAGAAAAAAAATTGTCCGGAAGGGCGCCAGGGGTGATAGGCAAGCACAGCTGCTATTCGGTGCTTGTTCCCCTTGTCGAAAAAGACGGCGAACTGAACCTGCTGTTTGAAGTGCGCTCGTACGGTATGAAGAGGCAGCCGGGCGAAGTGTGTTTCCCGGGCGGGAAAATCGAAGCCGGCGAAACGGAAGAGCAGTGCGCCGTAAGGGAGACGATTGAAGAACTGGGTGTAGGGCGCGATGCCATCAGGGTGATTGCGCAGCTGGACAGAGTCCATACTTACAGCAACTCCACCCTGTATTCATTTTTGGGCACAATAGAGTACGACGGATTGCTGCACGAAAAAATCAACCGCAAGGAGGTCGAATCCGTCTTCTACCTTCCGCTGTCTGAACTCCTTGAAAACGACCCATTTGTATACAAAATGGAGGTTTTGCCTGACGTGGGGGAAGATTTCCCATACGAGATGATCAATTTCTCAGAGGGTTACAACTGGAAAAAAGGCATAACAGAAGTGCCGATCTACAAGCTGGAAGGGAAGATTATCTGGGGGTTGACGGCACGGATTTCCCACAATCTGGTCAAAATACTAAAGGGCGCCGACGGGTGAGGCAGCAGCTTGCGCCATGTCGGCAGGCGCCTTGCCCGACAGTACCAACCCCCTGAAGTATTTGCTCCGGCTTTCGGGAGTCAGCGAATAGCGCTTTGCAAGCTCGTTGCCGAGTTCGACCAGGCTTTCTTGGCTGCCTGAAAAGAGTTCAAGTTCGAGCTCGCATATCGGCAACGTCCCTGAATCCGCAACGATTTCGCCAACATCGATGGACACTTCAATTAAGCTCTCGCCTGTGTCAACCCGCAGCCTGCGCCTCAGAAACCCTACTTCCATAATGCTTGCAAGCTGCCTGCCTTCGATAAGGGCCATCATTTGCCGTCCGACTCCGCTCTCTTTGAAAATAGCCGAATCGGGCATGATCAAACAGGCTTCGCCGTCGATTGGCACGTTTATCTCTTCCCTGGTATGGAGGGCCCCTTCGCATTTGCCTGCCCACTTCAGCGCCGCAACGACCCGGGAACCCTCGAGGCGCACCCTGAAAGCTATGTCGCTTGCCGCGAGGACTCCATCGTCCGTATCGAAATATGCGGCTTTGAAGGGGAGTTTTTCCCTTGACCCGGCTTCTTCGATCTGAGCCAAGTGGGAATCACGCCAAATGTCTTCGGCGGTGTTTTTATCCGGAATTGCGTATTTTAGTTCTATTTCGACCATTTTACCACACTTTATCAACCAGATGGAAAGGCTTTACGGTTCATATTGTTTGATTTTACCATCATTGTTGCTAAAAAACAAGTAGAAATCCACTTTATTATTTACTTTTCAAGAAAAAAGGGATATAATGATATGCGTTATGTGTGCAATAACATCTGGGTTGCGGGCGACAGCCTGCGTTAGGAGGATTTACTTAATGAAGCCAACATTTATTTCCAAGGACAAGAACGAAGTGCGGTTTTCAATGGAGTTTTCAGGCGAAGAATTCGATGGTGCCATCATCGGCGCATACAGGGCCAGCAAAAACAAGTACACGGTGCCTGGTTTCAGAAAGGGGAAAGCGCCAAGGAAGCTCATAGAGTCCCATTACGGGGAAGGGGTCTTCTTCGAGGACGCAATACAGCAGCTGCTTTCGAAAAGCTACCCGAATTCCCTCGACGAACTGGGGCTTGAGGCAGTCGCCCAGCCGAGGGTCGAGTTCAGCGACCTGAAGCAGGGGGAGGGGTTTACGGTCAGCGTCACTGTCGAGGTGTTTCCCGAATTTGACTTGCGGGACTACAAGAATGTTAGGATAAGCAGGGTGGAGGCAGAGGTTACGGACGAGGACGTAACCAGTGAGCTTGAGGCACTCCAAAAGAGGAACGCCAGGATAGTCGTCGTCGACAGGCCGGCCAAGGAAGGCGACATGGTGCTTGTCGATTACGAAGGGTACGTCGACGGGGAGCAATTTGAAGGCGGGACCGCAGAAAGGCAACCCTTGAAGCTCGGGTCTGGCACGTTCATACCAGGTTTTGAAGAGCAGCTCGTAGGCGCAGCAGCCGGCGAGCAGCGCGATGTCAACGTCGTTTTCCCGGTTGACTACCATTCTGCGGACTTGGCGGGCCGGGAGGCTTTGTTCAAGTGCAAAGTCCATGAAATCAAGGAAGAGGAACTCCCTGAGCTGAACGACGATTTCGCTAAAGACGTGAGCGAGTACGACACCATTGAAGAGCTGAAAGACGAAACCAGGGAAAAACTTGTCAAGTCGCGCAGCGTTTCAGCCGAGAACCAGATGAAGAATTCCGTTATTGAGGCAATTTACAATTCCAACGACATAGAAATCCCAACAGCCATGATCGACGATGAAGTTTTGGACATGTTTGACGAGTTCAGCCAACAGCTCATGTACCAAGGGATGACGCTGGAGAAGTACTACGAGTACGCCGGCAAGGACGAGGACGCGCTCAGGGCAGAATTCTGGGATGACGCCAAGAAGAGGGTCAAGACAAGGGTCCTGATGCTTGAGGTTGCGAAAAAGGAAAATATTGAAGTGCCGCAGGAAGAGATTGAATCCGAATTGAGCCGGATAGCTACGCAGTACAAGATAAGCCCGGACAAAATCAGGGAAATGGTTGACAGTGGCAAAGCCGATTTTATTGAAAAGGACATAAAGATGAAAAAAGCGGTGGAGTTCGTTTTCGAAAATGCAGACATCGAATAGCATTTTAAAAACCAGTGAAAGGGGTATATATAAAAAATGACGTTGATACCATACGTTATCGAACAGACCTCAAGGGGTGAGCGTTCATACGACATATATTCGAGGCTCCTTAAGGACAGGATTATTTTTTTGGGAGAAGCGGTTGACGAGCACAACGCGAGCCTGATCGTAGCGCAGCTGCTCTTCTTGGAAGCAGAAGACACCGACAAGGACATATGCCTGTACATCAACAGCCCGGGGGGTTCCGTAACCGCCGGCCTTGCGATATACGACACGATGCAGTTCGTCAAGCCGGACGTGTCGACTTTGTGCATCGGGATGGCGGCCAGCATGGGTTCGCTTCTGCTTGCCGCAGGGACCAAAGGCAAGAGGTTTGCGCTGCCGAACGCCGAGATCATGATCCATCAGCCATTGGGCGGCGTGTCGGGGCAAGCCGAGGACATCCGCATCCATGCCGAGCACATCGTCCAAACGAGAAGCAAGCTCAACAGGATACTGAGCGGCATAACGGGGCGCGATCTTGCAACGATAGAAAAAGACACCGACAGGGACAACTTCCTGAGCGCCGACGAAGCCGTCCGCTATGGGATAATCGACAAAGTTTTTTATACCAGGGGGTAATTAATGTCTAAATACGATATCAGCAAACAGCTAAAATGCTCATTTTGCAGCAAGCCTCAGGAACAGGTCAGAAGGCTCATCGCCGGACCTGGCGTCTATATATGCGATGAATGCATAGAGCTCTGCCAAGACATAATTTCTGAGGAATTTGCAGGAATGGACGAAGTGATGGCTCAGAGCAAATACGACTTGCCAAAGCCAGCGGAGATCGCCAAGATCTTGTCAGACTACGTAATAGGGCAGGACCCGGCGAAAAAAGCGCTGGCAGTGGCCGTGTACAACCACTACAAAAGGATCAACAGCGCGGACAAGGCCGGCAACGACGAAGTCGAGCTTCAAAAGAGCAACATAGTTATGATTGGGCCCACAGGATCCGGCAAAACGCTGCTTGCGCAGACGCTTGCCAAGATTTTGAACGTGCCTTTTGCCATCGCTGACGCAACAGCGCTCACAGAAGCGGGGTATGTCGGCGAGGATGTTGAAAACATCCTGCTCAAGCTGATACAGGCTGCCGACTACGACATTGAAAAAGCCCAAAAAGGCATAATATACGTGGATGAAATAGACAAGATAGCAAGGAAATCAGAGAACGTGTCGATCACGCGGGACGTTAGCGGAGAAGGCGTGCAGCAGGCGCTCCTCAAAATACTGGAAGGGACGGTTGCCAGCGTCCCCCCGCAAGGCGGAAGGAAACACCCGCACCAGGACTTCATACAGTTTGACACGACAAACGTCCTGTTCATCTGCGGCGGGGCTTTCGACGGAATGGACAAGGTCATTCAGAGGAGGCTGGGCGAGAAAGTCATTGGCTTCAATTCCGACATGAAGCTCAACAAGATTGAAATCTCAGACATCTTAAAGCTCATCCAGCCGGAGGACTTGCTGAAGTACGGGCTGATACCGGAGTTCATCGGAAGGCTGCCGGTAGTCGTAACCCTTGAGGAGCTGTCAAAGGCGGCGCTGATCCAGATAATCACCGAGCCAAAAAACGCGCTGATCAAACAGTACAAGAAGCTGTTTTCGATGGACGACGTGGAGCTTGTGGTTGAGGAAGACGCCGTGGTGAGGATTGCTGAAAAAGCGCTGGAGAGGAAAACCGGTGCGCGGGGGCTGCGCAGCATCATGGAAAAAACCATGACAGACATAATGTTCGAGATCCCATCAAGGAACGACGTCAAAAAATGCATTGTCACAAAAGGTACCATAGACAATGAAATGATGCCGACGCTGGTGCTCGTTGAGCCGAAGCGGGATAAGAAGCACGAGGAAACTGCCTCGTAAGGGAGAGGGTTCATGAAAGAAAAAATAAATATTGACGGGGTGGAGCCGAGCGACATTGCATATGGGTCGAATTCATTGATAATACCGCTTATACCGCTTAGAGGGATGGTCATATTTCCCAATATGGTGCTGCATTTCGACATAGGCAGGGAGAAATCGATCAACGCCCTCGAAAAGGCCATGATTGTCAACCAGCATATTTTCCTCGTTACCCAGCGGGACGAGAATACGGAGCTGCCCACGCCCGACGACTTCTATTCGATAGGCACGGTTGCCAAGATAAAGCAGATGCTGAAGCTGCCCGGAGACTCGATAAGAGTGCTTGTCGAGGGCATATGCCGGGGGCGCATCGAGGCGATCATACAGGAAGTGCCGTTTTTCAAGTGCATGATAAGCAAGATCGAGGACGAAGAGATGGCAGTGCTGAGCGCCCATACAACGGCGCTGATGCGCTCTGTCGTTTCAAATTTTGACGAATACCTATCCATGTCGCCAAAGGGCCCGAAAGAGGTATTCCAGTCCATTGCGCTGATCGCCCAGCCGGGAAGGCTGTCTGACATAATCACGTCGCACCTGGACATCAAAATTGAAGACAAGCAGGGCGTCATTGAGACGATCGACACTGACGAGAGGCTGGAGAAAGTAAACCGGATCATAACCGACGAAATCGAGATACTGCATATTGAACAGGACATCAACGTCAAGGTCAAGACCCGCATCAACAAAAATCAGCGGGAGTACTATCTGAGGGAACAGATGAGGACCATTGCCGAGGAGCTTGGCCAAGACGAGGACATAAGCGATGAGATAGACGGATGGCTTAAGCGCCTGAAACAGCTAAAAATGTCAAAAAAGACAGCAGCCAAGGTCGAAAAGGAGATAAAAAGGCTGTCCAAGATGATGCCAAACTCTGCTGAGGGCACGGTTATCAGGACGTACATCGAGACCATCATGGCATTGCCTTGGAACAAAGCCAGGAAAGAGAACATCGACCTAAAGAAAGCAGAAGAGATTTTAAACGAAGACCACTACGGCCTTGAGAAGGTGAAAGAGAGGGTACTCGAATACCTTGCGGTCGTTAAGCTGTCAAAGTCGCTGAAGGGGCCCATACTTTGCCTGGTAGGGCCACCGGGGACAGGCAAGACTTCAGTGGCCCGGTCGGTTGCCCGCGCCATAAACAGGGATTTTGTGCGCATGTCGCTTGGCGGCGTAAGGGACGAAGCCGAGATAAGGGGCCACAGGAGGACGTATATCGGGGCAATCCCAGGGCGGGTAATATCCTGCATCAAGGACATAGGGACCAACAACCCGGTGTTCTTGTTCGACGAGGTCGACAAAATCGGGGCGGACTTCAAAGGCGACCCGGCGTCAGCCCTTTTGGAAGTCCTGGACCCGGAACAGAACAAAGAATTTACGGACCACTACCTTGAAATACCGTTTGACCTTTCGCGGGTCATGTTCATCACTACTGCCAACACCACGGACACCATACCGCGCCCGCTACTGGACCGTATGGAAGTGATACGGATATCCGGGTACACCGAAGAAGAAAAAGTCAATATTGCGCAAAAATACCTGATACCAAAAAAAGTCAAGGAACATGGTTTGCACGATGAAAACGTGGAATTTTCAGAAAACGCCATACGGGACATCGTCAACTACTATACGCGGGAGTCGGGCGTAAGGAACCTTGAGAGGGAAATCGCGAACATCTGCCGCAAGGTAGCGAGGAAGATAGTGACGGACGAGAAGGACTGCGCGTACAAAATCGGGTCCAAGTCGGTCGAGAGCTATCTGGGGAAGAAAAAATACCGGTACGACAAGGTGCAGGACGAATCAGAGGTCGGAGTCACGACAGGCCTTGCGTGGACGTCCGTCGGAGGCGACACTTTGTCGATAGAGACTACCGCCGTACCGGGGACGGGAAAGCTCGTCCTGACAGGGCAGCTCGGCGAAGTGATGCAGGAATCGGCAAAGGCGGGCATCAGTTACGTGAGGTCTGTGGCCAGCAAGCACGGGATCGACGGGGAGTTTTACAAGAACCTCGACCTCCACATCCATGTGCCGGAAGGGGCTACGCCAAAAGACGGGCCGTCGGCAGGGGTCACCATGTGCGCGGCGATACTGTCAGCCTTGACCAACGTGCCTGCCCGAAAAGACGTTGCAATGACCGGCGAGATAACGCTCAGGGGCAAAGTGCTCCCGGTCGGAGGGATCAAGGAAAAGGTGCTCGCAGCTCACAGGGCGGGGATCAGGAAGGTGCTCTTGCCGTCGGAAAACGAGCCGGATTTGGACGACATCCCGGCGAACGTCAAAAAGAAGATAGAATTTATACTGATCAATGACATAGATCAGGCTGTCGAGCAAGTTTTCGTAAGGTGAAGCCGTTTTTTAAGCAGAAAGCAACAGATGGTCATAAAAAAAGCTGAACTGGCCGCAGTAGCCGTAAAAACTGAACAGTACCCCGAGGACAATTTGCCGGAGATAGCGTTTGCAGGGCGCTCGAACGTGGGGAAGTCGTCTTTGCTCAACCTGCTGGTGAACAGGAGGGGCCTCGCCAGGGTCAGCGGCAGCCCAGGGAAGACGCGCACGATTAATTTTTACGACATCAACGGCGAATTCAGGATAGTCGATTTGCCGGGGTACGGATACGCCAAGGTGTCCAAAGAGGAGGCTGGCAAGTGGGGCGGCATGGTTGAAGCGTATCTGCAGGGCCGAAAAGGGCTGATCAAGGTCGTGCAGCTCGTCGACATCAGGCATGCCCCGTCAAAACAGGATGTTCAGATGTACGACTACCTGAAATACTACAAGCTTGACGGTTTGGTCGCCGCTACGAAAGCAGACAAAGTTTCGGCAAGCGAGTTGAAAAAAAGCTTGCTCGTCATACGGAAAACCCTCGGCATGTCTGCTGAAAGCAGAATAATCCCGGTTTCGGCTTTGAAAAAAACCGGGTGCGAAGATTTACTGTTGGAAATAGGTTTGCTAATTGAAAAGCAACATAAAGGAGTATAGGATGCGGTTTTTAATGTTGGCTCTCCTGGGAAGGAGGATAAAAGCCATACCATACATGCTGCGCGACAAGTCGGTGCCCATAGGGAAAAAGGCTCTAATCGCCCTCGGCGTAGGGTTTCTGTTCCTGCCGGTCCCAATCCTGCCCCAAGTGCTTTTCCCGTTCGTAATGCTTTTGATAATATGGTACCTCAGAAACGAGCTGGACAAGTACTGGATAGGCGAAAAGCAGCAAGACTTTTCTAGAAAGTTCAGGAACAAGACGGTGATACACGGCGTAGATTACGAAATAAAAGACCAGAAAGACGAGAAATAAGGCATGGCAGCGGACACGGGCTTTAGCTTCGGAGAAGTAATGATACATGAGGAGCAAATCCTCGCCAGGGCAGCCGAGATAGGCAAGGCGATATCAGAGGAGTTTGCAAACGAGGAGGTGCTCGTGGTCGGCATTTTGAAGGGCGCGGTGCTGTGGCTTTCAGATGTAATAAAGCACATCGACCTGGACGTACACATTGACTTTATGGCTGTCAGCAGCTACGGGGCTTCAACGAAGAGCTCCGGCGTAGTGAGAATCGTAAAAGACCTGGATACGTCGATCGAGGGGAAAAACGTGATAATCGTCGAGGACATAGTGGATTCCGGAGTCACTTTGAACTACCTCAAGAGCTACTTGCTGGGGATGGGGCCAAAGAGCCTTCGCATATGCGCGCTCCTCGACAAGCCCGCAGGCAGGCGGGCTGAGATCGATGTGGATTACGTGGGATTCACGGTTGACGACCGGTTCATAGTCGGGTATGGGCTCGACTACAACCAACGGTACCGGAACCTCCCCTACATCACCTGCCTCATATAGCGCTGCTAGTCACCGCGTGCGCGCGGTGCGCGGG
>WRJV01000314.1 GCA_009778415.1 Clostridiales bacterium
GCGCAGGAAAGGCTGGTCGCCGTGATTTCAGGTAGGTAGAATACGCGGTAATCTTTGGCCGCTGTTGCGAAACCCCTTGTGCCCAGCGTATCTGGAGCAGCGCCTGCTTTCCAGAGCGTTCCGCCTGGGTAGCCGTTGATAAGCGGCTGGTTTATTGTTTCCGCGCTCAGGGATGCAAGCGTCGCCGGGCGTTTTGCCCCGCCATTCTGCAGTGCTGCAAGCGCACTGGCCACCTGTGCGGGCGTCGACAGCGGATTGATGACAACGTCAAGCGCGGATTTCTTCGCGGCCTCGCCTGCCCCTTCCACAAACATCGCGCGGATCAGCCCGGTTTTGTCAGCATGGGCGTAGTAAGGGGTTCCGGTGCCCCAATCCGACTCTACGCCCAAATCAAGGCCGTAGCCCCAGAGGCTGAACTGGCAGCGCACCACGTCGCCGTCTGCCAGCAGCTGCTCGCTCAATGCATCGCCCATCGCATGGTTGACCGTGTACATCCATCCGGCCATCAAGCTGTAGTCATACGAGCCTATCCAGCCTTCTTCCGCCGCCTCGTCCAGCTCGCCGTCGTAGACCGTTTGCCACAGTTCGTCTTCCAGTATGTAGGTTGGGACTGCAACTTCCCGCCAGCCGAACTTTACGCTCGTGAGGAAGCTTGCGCTGCCCTTGAATTCGTACCCCTCTTGGGACAGCAGGGCGTAAGCGGCGTCTGCCGCAGTGGCTCCTGCCGGCAGCGTCAGCATAGTTGGCTGTATGTAGTAACCCTGCCCTAAATTGTAGCCTTCAAAATCAACGTAGACGCTGATCGTTTCGCCCTTGTCATCCGTGCCTGCCGCAAATGCTGCGGAGGGCAGCAGCCCCAGCGCCATAACCAGCGCTACAGCAATTGACAGCAGCTTTGCCCTTGTTCTTCTTTTTTGCATCATTCATCACCCTTTCATTAAATGATTAAGCGCGAATGCCCTGCAAACAAACAACGCACTTAATCCGCTTACCCCTCGGATTCAGTGCGTTCGTCATCTAATAACAGCTACTCGTTCGAGGAAGTAGTTGGCAACCTTCGCCATGTGTCTGACTTGTCCGACAGCTCTGTAAAAAAGCTCGGCATCACAGTGACCCGTTCGTGGGGAATCTCACCCCGTTCCATGTAACCGCCACGCGTGCAGCGGTTTGCGAATGACCTTATTCAATTTTTTGTCGCGGGCTATCGCCCGCAACCAAGATGGGGCTCTGCCCCATACCCCGGCAGAACTCGGAAATGAATTCCTCGTTCCTTACGCGTGCGATGCCCGCGCACCGCGTACACACGCGGTGGCTAGTAACTTACGGACACAAAAATTCTTGTTTTTTGTTTGCGATTTTTGTCCGTAAGTTACTAAATTAGTCTATATCAAACGGCCGCCTTTTGCAATAGCGTTTTGGATATTTTAAAAAAAGTTCTTGACATCGACGAACATTAGTTCTATAATTGTCCTAAGCAAATGGACACCATTTTGTGCCACAGTCCATTTCGAACATGAGCGTGTTTTATTTAAGGAGGGTTTGCGATGGCTGATGCGGATCGCGTGTATGAAATGCGAGATGTCGTGTTTGGTTTTGTTAAATTTGACAATCAAGAGCGTGAGATTATAAATCATCCGGCATTTCAACGGCTTCGCAGGATAAAGCAGCTTGCGTTGACAAATATGGTCTATCCTGGTGCTGAACATACACGCTTTGAGCATTCTTTAGGCGTTATGCAGATGGCAACGGATATGTACGATTGCATTACTGAGAAATCGGCGGGTATACTAAAAAACAATTTGAACATGATTGAGGCTGGCATTCAGCGTTGGCGAAAAGTGATCAGGATTCAGGCCAACGGTTTAAGCACGAAGATTACAGCATAGCAGTTATAAAGAAATGCTTTAATGACATCATTGAAAATCATCCTGTTAACAACAACTATAGGATCAGTGTTGAAGAAGTGACCGCTTTGCTTGGGGACTCCTCCGTAAAGCCGACGGCTCTTTCTGTACTGTGGAAGGGATTGATTTCCGGCCAACTTGACTCAGACAGAGCAGACTATCTGTTGCGCGACTCGATACACCTCGGTGTCAACTATGGCATTTATGACAAAAGCCGCTTGACAAGGTGCATGGTATTAGGGATTTCTGAGACGGACTCTCCCATAGTTGCCATCCGTGACGGTGGATGGCACATTGCCGAAAGCCTTGTTATTGCCCGCTATCAAATGTTCTGCCAAGTGTATTTTCACAAGACGCGCCGAATATACGATTACCATTTAAATCAGGCAGGCAAAGAGATTTTGCGAAGCATGGGGGCAAAAGATGGTTGCTATCCTACACCATCTGACATCGACCGATATCTCAAGTTTGATGATTGGCTAATGTTTGGTGAGCTGTCATCCGGGCATGGAGGCGAACACGGCAGCATTATCATCAACAGAAACCACTACAAATGCGTGTTTGAAACGGGGATGTCACCGACAAAAAAAGAAGAGAAGCAAATTGCTGAGCGTACAAAAAGTCTTGAAACCAGTGCGAAAAAAATCTTTTTGGATGACAAGGCAACAACTAATTGGTACAAGTTTGATAAAGACATTCAGGTATTCTTTGAAGCGGACAGCAGTATTAAGTCATTGAGTGATGAATCCAACATTGTTAAAGCAATGGTTTCTGCCCCAAAGTTAAAGAGGCTGTATGTTGAAAGAGAAATATAATAAGAGGTGCTGAAATGGATATGCAAGACAGAGTATTGTTCATTGCTAGAATAGCAAGGGAGCCGAACATTGGCAAAACGGCCATGATGAAATATTTATATTTACTGCAAACGGTTGAAAAGGTGCCGCTGGGCTATTCCTTTGAAATTTACACATATGGCCCGTATTCTTCCGAAGCCATGAGTGAAATCGACCATGCAAGCCAAAACGGGTACATCCGCGTTTTGGGCGTAACTTTTCCATCAGGGGTATACGGATACAGCATTACCTGCGATGCCAAGGGTGAAGCGTTATTATCGGAAAGCCCGGTAATCGGTGCGTATCAAGCGCAGATCAATGTCATCGTGCATGCATTTTCAGGAAAAACGGCAAAGGAACTGGAATTGCTTTCAACCATTGTATATATTGCGCTTATGCACGAAAAAAACGACTGGGGAATGCTAGAGGAAGACATCTGCGCATCTGTCCAAGATGTCAAGCCGCAATTCACGCTAGACGAAATAGTGGCTAACTATCGTTTTTTGCTTGACGGCCAACTCTTAAGCAAAGCATTGCAATAAGGAGATTCCAATGCCTGACCATGATTCCTCCGGCGATTCCTCCGGCAAGACAGCTGTGATATTCATCGGCATCCCGGCCAGCGGAAAAAGCACTTTCTTTCACTGTTATTTTGAAGGCGTGTGCGAACACATCAATCTTGACACCTTGCACACTCGCAAAAGGGAGCATAGCGCTGTTGAATCCTGCATTGCCGAGGGAAAGTCCTTTGTTGTGGACAACACCAACCCAACCAAAGAAGACCGCCAACGATATTTTCCAGCGGCAAAGGCTGCGGGCTACCGTGTAGTCGCATATTTTTTTCAAAGCAAGTTGAGCGACTGCATAGCTAGAAACGCAAAGCGCAACGGCAAAGGAAAAGTCCCGGAGGTGGCTTTAGCGGCTATATCCAGCAAGCTTGAGCTGCCTGAAACAAAAGAAGGTTTCGATGAAATATTTTTCGTCAGAATTGAAGGCAGCGGTTTTGTCACTGAGCTTTGGAAGGAGGACTAAAATGACTTTTGATGAACTAGATCAAAAAATGCGGGTGTATGAACGGTCACTTGATCAGGTCATACTGCCGGAGATCTATGTCGTTGCCAGGATTGACGGGCGCAACTTTACTCGGCTGACGAAAGAAATCTGCAAATTTGAAGTGCCTTTTGACGAGCGTTTCCACAATTATATGATCATCACAGTGAAACATCTCATGGATTGCGGTTTTCGCACAATTTATGGGTATACCGAGAGCGACGAAATCTCCCTGCTGTTCCACAGGGACGAAACCGCATTCAACCGCAAGGTTCGAAAATACAATTCAATTCTTGCCGGCGAGGCCAGTGCCGCTTTTACCAATGCCCTTGGCACAATCGCCGCCTTTGATTGCCGGCTGATACCTCTGCCTACTCTGGAACTGGTTCAGGATTATTTTCACTGGCGGCAGGAAGACGCCCACCGCAACAGCTTAAACGCGTATTGCTACTGGCTTCTTCGCATGGACGGGTTTTCGGCAACAAAAGCAACCGCGCAACTTAAGGGCGAGTCTGTTTCTTGCAAAAACGAATTGCTGTTCTCGCACGGCGTCAATTTCGACAAGCTCCCATCTTGGCAGAAGCGGGGCACTGGCGTATATTGGGAGGAATACGAAAAAGCCGGTTTCAATCCCAACACTGGGCAACCCGAGATCGCCCAGCGCCGCCGTCTTCGAGTGGATGACGAATTGCCGCTTCAGCGGAAATACTCCCAGATGATTGCAGCACTCTTATACTGATTATGCCCTGTCGTTTTCTGCCCAAAACTTGTATCTTGCTTTGAAAAAGTAAAGTTTTCAAACAGCTTTGGCAACTTTGGGCTTCACAGCAAATGCGGACTGTGATATTATTAGTTAACAAAAGGGGCATCATTATGAATAGCGACACAGAAAAACTGAATATGATGAATTACGTCCTTTTGGACCTTTACAAAAAGGCAGGCAAGGAAGACGTCCGCATGCTGTTTCTGAACGAGCTGCGGCTCATTGTGCCTTTCGACCAGGCTTCGTTCTGGCTGTACCCGGACAAATCTCGCAGCCGCGTTTCCAACACAGTTTCGCTCGACATGTCACAGGATTTTATCGACAAGTACGAGTACTTCGCTGAAAAAGACTACGTAAAATGGTTTTATACATATTCAACTTCTATTGTTTACAGCGCCAGCAAAATCCTCGAGGATTCCATACGGCACGAAACGGAATTTTACAAAGAATACCTACTGCCTGAAAAAATTGCTTTTGGGTGCGGCGTCATACTGATCAAGGACTCATATTTGCTCGGCTCGGCGCATCTCTTCAGGACAGATATTTACAATGATTTTTCTGATGACGAACTGGGAGTGCTTGAATTCTTCAAACCCCACCTTGAAAGCATTCTTTTCAGTTTCAGCAGTGCAAGCAGGATAAATGAGCAGCCGGATCAGTGTTTCCAGCAAGTGCTGTCAAACACCGCTCAGATTTTCGCGGCGCGGTTTCATTTGTCAATTAGGGAAAAAGAACTGCTGGACTGCTTTTTGAAAGGGCTTGGCGTCGATCAGACCTCAAAGGAGCTGGGCATTTCTCTGTCCACCGCTAAGAAGCACATGAACCACATATTTGCAAAAGCAGGCATTTCAAACAAAAACCAGCTGTTCTCGCTGCTCCTTGATTGCGTTAAGGAATCCATATACTCCTAATGTTCTATTAACTGTCTGAAATATCAATCTTTCGTTCAATTTACAAGCTCCCCTTGTTCGTGTTATAATGCCACACAACCTGAAGGAAGGAGAGCGCACACAATGAACGTCAAACACCGCTACAAACACAGCTTCCGCATGCCTGCCGAATGGGAACCGCATGAAGGCACGTGGCTCCAGTGGCCGCATGAGGAATCGCCATGGGGAAAAGGTTACCGTGCAAAGATTGAGCATATATGGGTAGCGATGGTCAAAGAGCTGCATATCGGGGAAAAAGTGCATATTATCGTCTATAGCGACACGGAAAAGCAGCGTGTTTTGGATTGCCTGTCAGGCTGTCCGATCGACTATGGGCAGGTCGACTTTTTTATACAGGAGACAGACGATGTATGGGTTCGGGACAACGGGCCCATTTTTGTTAAGGGCGATCAAGGGAAAATTGTTGCTTTGGATTGGAATTTCAATGGTTGGGGGAATAAATACCGCCACGGTAAGGACCGGCTGATAGCGAAATTCATTGCTGACGCGATCGGCGCCCCGCTCGTTAAGGCGCCCATTTGCCTAGAAGGCGGCGGGGTGGAATTCGACGGGCATGGCACCCTTATGGCGTCAAAGACTTCCATCATCAACGAAAACCGCAACCCAGGCATGAACCAAGCCGAAATAGAGTCGGCGCTGAGCGAATATTTCGGCGTGACGAACTTTGTCTGGATCGCGGGGCTTCGCGGCGAAGACAACAACAACGAAGATACCGATTGGCACATTGACGGCGCCGCGCGGTTTGCAGGCGCAGAAACAATCATGTACAAATACAATGCCGCAGGCAATGACGAGGAATTCTACTTGGCGGCACTGGAAAAACACTACCAAGAGCTTAGGAACGCTACCAATATCAACGGCGGCAAATACAAGCTGATCCCGGTCCCGGTCACAAAAGGCACAATTCTTGGGTCTGCCGAAGGCGGGACGCGCACCGGAAAGGGGTCGTACCTGAATTACCTTGTGGGAAATGAAGTCGTCTTGGTTCCGGTCTATGGCGACGAAAACGACGCACTGGGGCTTCGGATTGTAGAAGGGCAGTTCCCGGGCAGGCGGGTCGTTGGAATCAACGTCAGAGCACTGTACCCCTATGGCGGAATGATCCACTGCGTCACACAGCAGCAACCATTATAACGGTTTTATTATTAGTAACTTACGGACTAAGATCGTGAACAAGAAACAAGAATTAATGTGTCCGTAAGTTACTAACGCGGGCGGTAGCCCGCGTTAGAGTTTTCGAGAGGATTAACGAAACGAGGAGGTTAGAAATGAGAAAGGTATTATCAATTATTGTAGCACTCGCGCTGTTATTTGCTTTTACTATGCCGATAGCTTCCGCTTCTGGCGTAGCCACAGTTGACAAGAAGGTCTTCGACAGCTATGGCAAAGACTATACAGCGAACAACGCGGTTACGCGGGTAACGGACTATGTGACGCTCCGAACCGACGCCAAGGATGGCTGGTTTGTCGAAGTTTGCGATGCGTTTGTCGGAACCGTCGAAATTGCGTACAAGGTAGGCAGTTCTTACTACACCGAGGTTATTGAATTTGACGGTACGAAGACCGTGTATCGTTTTGGCGACGGCAGCGGCAAGAACGGCGTCAACAGCGTCAAGTTCGGCAAGACAGTGGTCATGAACCCGGCAGCCGACTTGGTTCTCTATAACGGCGTTGTTCAGACGATGGACGACAACCGTTCATTCGCTACAGCAGTTGCGGTATCAGGCGACAAAATCGTTTACGTCGGCAACGACGTCTCCGCGACGTTGTTCATAGGCGAGGGCACACAAGTCAGGAACCTTGCCGGGCAGATGGTGCTGCCGGGGTTCATCGACAGCCATGGCCACGCGCCGGGCATGTACGCCAGCAACGTTCCTTCGCTTTTCTATGTTGAGCCAACGCTGGCAGCGGTGACCGAGCATATTCAGAACTACATATATGCGAACCCCAATGCAACCGGCTACTGGTTCAATCATCTGAACGTCTCGATTTTCGCGGATTACAAAGCGGGGTTCCCTGACAAAGAGTGGCTGGACCAATTCGATACCGGCGCGACCGCGAAGCCCATATTCTGCCAGGACATAGCTTGGCATTCATGGGTCGTGAACTCTAAGGCGATGGAACGCGCAAACGAGGTGAGGGCAAACGACATAACACAGAACATGCCTCGCACGAGCGGTTATTACGCCCATCTGGACGCAGACGGCTGGCCGACTGGTTACTTCGTGGACGGCATGACGATCGGCCTTGGTTACATAAAGGACGGCAACAGCCGAAACCCCAGCGTAACCGGAATCAGGAACAACGCAAACCAGGCCTACACAGTTGACCTGACCTACAACACTCAGTCGTATTTCAATACTGCGTGGTTTAATTATCAGAAAGAGGCAAACAGCTACGGCATCACCGGCTTTTCTGACGCATCAGGAAACTGGCTCCGCGTCGGCACCGAATTCCGCGACTTTGTCAGGAACGGGACTCTAACGCTGCGGGTAAACATACCGAGCTTTATCGACCACGACTCTGCGTCAAACCACACGCGCACGGCTGCCCAATTGGTTAACACCGCGCTGACCAACACCGACGGCTGGGAAACGGGCGTCGCCAGAAAAAATACGCTCATTCAGCAGAACAACATGTCTGACTGGGTTTCCGCTACTGCGGTAAAACTCTACATCGACGGCGTCACCGAAGGCGGCACTGCCTATATGCTCGAGCCCTACGCCGAAACCGCGAACCTCTATGAGCAGATTGCTGACCCGGATTACAGGGGGTACAGCATGTGGGGCGATCAAAAGATCAAAGACATGGTCGCGCTGATTGACGCAGCCGGCTATGCAGTACACATGCATTGCCTCGGAGACGCTGCTGTGAAGCTGGCGGTTGAAGCGGTTATGGAGGCGCAGGACGCAAATGGCACCAAGGGCCAGATACGCCACATCATTGCCCATGCCCCCTATGTGGATGCATCCGACATGGACAACATACGCGAATACGGGATCATAGTGAACCTCCAGCCGATTTGGATGTTCAGCAACCCGTGGTTCTCGCCGCTGGAACTGAAGACGCTTGGGCAAGAACGCGTAGACAGGGTCTACCCGATAAAAGACATGGTTGAAAAAGGGATCATCATGACCGCTTCATCGGATTACGACGTTTCCCTCGATTTCGCGCCGCTTTCCGGCATTGAAGTCGGCATGACCAGGACAAGCCCTTATTCGGACACGCCCTACACCATCCCTGAAGCGCTGTTTAACCTTGCCGGTTTCTCAGAGCGCGTGGTCAGGCCCGCCGCGCTCTTCGGAAGCCAGGACGACCCCAAGACGACCCACGGCGCGTCGCAAGCAGTAAGCCTGATGAGCATGCTAGAAATGTATACGAGAAACGGCGCCTACCAGATGTGCCAAGAGGATAAATTCGGTACGCTGGAAGCCGGCAAATTCGCAGACCTGGTAATACTCGAAAAAGACTTGTTCAAAGTCGCCCCCAAAGACATTTCCGAGGTGAAAGTCATGGCTACTATGGTGGGCGGAAAATTTGTATTCGAAAACCAGTGAGCGCTTTTCACCTTGGGCGCACCTGAAAAATAAGATAAGCCTCGAAAACTCGTCGATATGAAACAGACACCCAGGCACGCTCCGGCTTGGGGCTTGCGGCTTGGGGCTTGCGGCTTCTGCCGCAGGCTCCAAGCCCTGCTGGAAAAAACCAATGACAAAAGGAGGTGAAAAAAATGGAAGAAAAAAAAGTGTTGAAAAAACACAAATTAGGCGTGTTTGCCGTTGCAGGGACAATCTACACTTTCTGCTGCGCAGGCGCCTACGGCATTGAAGACATGATACCTTACGGCGGGCCCGGCATGACAATACTGGCGCTTTGCGTCTTGCCCTTTATCTGGGCTTACCCGCAGGCGCTGGTGTGCGCTGAACTCGGGTCGGCTATCCCGGAAGAAGGCGGCATCTACAAATGGATTCAAAGAGCGTTCGGTGAATTCTGGGGCTTTCTCGGAGGCTACTGGCTCATCTTGGTTAATTACCTGTTCGTTCCGACTCTGGTTCTGATGGGCGGAGATTACATGGGGACTTATTTCGGATGGCCGCAGGCCGGCATCGTCGTATACAAAATACTCATTATCCTTGTGTTCGGCTACATCAACTGGCGCGGCCTCAAGGACGTCGCAATACTCAGCACCATTATGGCAATCATAATATTTATCGCATTTATGTGCATCATCGTAATCGGTTTTTCAAAATGGCAGTACAACCCGGTCGAACCGTTCGTTCCGGAAGGCCAAGGCGTCATGATGAGCGCAAGCTACGCGTTCGCAATAGGCATGTGGATGTACGCCGGCTACACTCAGATGGGAAACGTGGCGGGCGAACTCGAAAACCCGCAGGTCATACCAAAGGCGCTGATGGTAGCCATGCCCGTTATTATACTTACATATATCCCCACAACCGTCGCCGGGCTTGCTTCGTACGGGCATTGGGAAGAATGGGGAACCGACGGGGTGTCCTGGATCCAGATTGCCGGCCAAGGGGGGCCCGTTTGGGGCGCAATCTTTGTCGGCGTTGGCTTCCTTGGGTTGATTTCAATCTTCAATTCTTACCTAGGGACATCCGCCCGGACGATCTTCGTTATGGCCGAGGACAACCTCGCCCCGAAAATATTCAGGCAGTACAATAAAAAAACCGGCGTGCCGGAAGTCGCGCTGCTTTCCATTGTCGTGGTCAGCGTTATCCTCAGTATGTTTGAGTTTTCATTTATCGCGACTCTCACGGTGACGGTAGGGTTCCTGGAAAAAGGCGCTTTTATGGCCGCCGCCATCTATTTGCGGCACAAGGAGCCAGACATGCCAAGACCCTTTAAAGTCGGCATGTCGAACAGTTTGTTTACAGCGATGTGCGTCATGTTTTTGTGCGTTGAAGTACTGTTCCTGTACTTGAACGGCACAGACTATTTCTTCTTCGGCGCTTTGGCTGCTGCAACAGGCCCGCTGGTTTACTGGCTTTCCAAAAAGTCGATCGGAGGAGGGCATCTGCTGGCCCGAAAGGATTTAAAACCTTTCTCCATTTTGTTCGCCATCATCGCGCTGATTGCCGCCGGCGGGTTTTTCTTCTTCCCGTTTTATGACGACCCGTCCTATTTTGAGTGGCGGTACGGTTCAGAGAGCGTTTTGGGTACGCTGGTCACCTGCATCGGGATTCTCGCTGCCGTCAGCGCAGTCCTCGCGGTCGTGTTTTACACGGTATCAAAAAACAGAAATGAGGTGAGCGAAGCATGAACAATCAAATTCAACGGCACTGTGGCAAGGTAAGACACTTTCTTGACACGATGGACTTCTCAAAAGAAGACCTCCTTAACATCTTTGAACTGGCGGATCTCCTGAAAAAAGCGGATTACGATGGCTCGGTGCCTCCGCTCCTAAAAGGCGCTACGCTGGCGATGATTTTTGACGACCCGTCCACGCGGACGCGGGTCTCCTTTGAAACGGCTATGACGGATTTGGGCGGGCACGCCATTTCGCTGAAACCGGGCGAAATCCATTTCGGAAGCCACGAAGCGATTCAGGACACTGCCCGGGTCCTCTCAAGCATGTGCCACGGCATCATGATAAGGACCATGGATTTTAAGTTAATTGAAACGCTGGCAAGCTACTCCACAGTCCCCATATTCAACGCCATGTCCGATTACAACCACCCGACGCAGGGCATCGCGGATTTCATGACTATGCGCGAACACTTGCCGGAGGGGAAGAAATTCGACGACATTCATGTGGTTTTTGTGGGCGACTCTTCCGAATACGGCATCATCTCGATCGAAACCGGGCATATGTGCGCGGCTCTCGGGCTGCGCTACACGATCGCCTCTCCGCCGAAGTACTCGCTGTCGGAAAAGGAACAGGAGAATATCAGGAACAAAATGAAGGAAAGCGGAGGTTCCCTGACTGTAACCGACGATGTGGACAACGCCATAAAAGACGCCGACTTCATCGTGCCTGACGTCTGGACCTACTACGGATATGAAGACCAGGAAGCGGAACGGCTTGCCGCTTTTTCTCCCAAATACCAGATCAACATGGAACTGCTTTCGCGCACGCCGGACCACTGCAAGGCCCTGCATTGCCTTCCTGCGAAAAGAAACGTTGAAATTACAAGCGAAGTTATGGATCACCCCACTAGGTCGATTGTTTTTCAGGAAGCGGAAAACCGGCTGCACGCCCAGAGGGGGCTGCTTGCATGGTTTTTGCATCATCGCTTGCGGGTGCCCGATCAAGAAAAAGTGCGCGACTATGAAAACAAAGCCAAAAGCATACTAAAACGGTACAAGCCGTAGAATTGTTGAAAGGAAGTGAGTAAACTATGAAGTACCGGATACCGGCAGAATGGGAACCTCATGAAGGGACCTGGCTGCAATGGCCGCACAACGGGACCATACTGCCTGACTACAGCGAGGGCCGCGATTACAGGGAACAGGTCGAAGGAATCTGGATTCAAATGACGAAAGAACTGCATATTGGCGAAAACGTCCACATCATCGTCGACAACAACGCAGAAAAAGATCACGTCACCGAAAAATTGTCTGAGGAGAACATAGATTTTAACAGAGTTGATTTTCTGGTGAAGCGGATCGATGACGTGTGGGTGCGCGACAACGGGCCTATATTCGTCTGGGACGACCAGGGCAACCAGGTCATCACTGATTGGAGTTTCAACGGATGGGGTGGGCGCATGCCGCACGAGTTCGACGCCCAAGTGTCTGCTTATATCAGCGAGCACACGAACCTGCTGCGGGTGGTGCCGGGAATCCGCTTGGAAGGCGGCGGCATCGAGGTCGATGGCAGAGGGTCGTTCATGGCAGCCAAGACATCGATCATCAACGACAACCGCAACCCCGGAAAGAGCCAGGCAGAAATAGAAGCCGAGATCGCGAAGTATTTCGGCGTGACAAATTTTGTGTGGATAACTGGGCTATCGGGGGACGACCCCGGCGGGGAAATGACCGATTTCCATATCGACGGGGCTGCGCGGTTTACCGGCAGCAACACTATCCTGTATGAAGCGGACCCCTACGGCGAATCCGAGCCACATATGCTAAAAACCTACGACATGCATTACAACGAGCTCCGAAACTGCCGTGACATCGACGGGAACCCGTTCAGGCTCGTCCCTGTCCCGCTCACGCGGCTAAACGTTAAGGGCCTTGACTACAAAGGGTCGTACTTGAACTACTACATAGGAAACGAGGTGGTCCTCGTCCCGACCTATGGGGACGAGAACGACGCAGTCGGGCTGCAAATCATAGAGGGCCAGTTCCCGGGCCGCAGAATAGCCGGGATAGATGTTTGCCCGCTGTTCCCATACGGCGGCATGATTCACTGCGTTACCCAGCAGCAGCTACGGAGGTGATGAAATGGCTGAACTAGAAAACATGGAAGGGTTAAAAAAACAGAAAGTAGGCGTTCTGGGCATTGTCGGGATTATTTACACGATGTGCTGCGCGGGCGCTTACGGCGTGGAAGAAATGATATCGCTCTCCGGGCCTGGGATGACAGTGCTCGCGCTGTGCGTCCTGCCGTTCATTTGGGCGTACCCGCAGGCGATCGCCTGCGCGGAGCTGGGGTCTGCCATACCTGAAGAAGGCGGTTGTTACGTCTGGATGCAACGGGCATTCGGTGAATTCTGGGGTTTTCAGATGGGCTACTGGATGATTATCATCAACTACCTCTTTGTCCCCACGATGATCGTTTTGGCCGGGAACTACGTCGGGACGCCTCTAGGCTGGTCCACAGCCGGCATTTTTGCTTTTAAAATGGCGCTGATCGCGATTTTTGGCTATGTCAACTGGCGTGGCGTCAAGGATGTCTCAGTTGTCAGCACAGCGATGTCGATCATCATATTCATCGCTTTCCTAGGCATCATCGCTATCGGCCTTACACACTGGCAGTACAACCCGATTGAGCCGTTCGTCGCGGACGAAGACGCAGTCCTGATGAGCGCGGGCTACGCGTTTGTCATCGGCATGTGGATGTACGGCGGCTACTCGATGATCGGAAACGTGGCCGGCGAGCTGGAAAACCCGCAGGTCATACCAAAAGCGCTGATGATCGCGATGCCTCTCATCATGTGTACGTACATCCCCTCGGTTGTCGCAGGCGTCGCCGCCGTCGGCCGTTGGGAAGAATGGGGGACAGACGGCGTATCATGGGTGGACGTGGGCAACGCCGCCGCGCCGGTGTTTGGCGTGATATTTGTCGGCATAGCGGTTATCGGCCACATATCCATCTTCAACTCATACCTTGGAACGACGAGCAGGACGATTTTCGTCATGTCGATGGACAAACTCGCGCCGAAAGTGTTTTCAAGGTGCAGTAAAAAGACAGGCGTCCCTGATGTGGCTCTGCTGTCCATCATCATTGCCTGCATTATTTTCAGCACATTTGATTTCGCGGTAATCGTGATGCTTACTGTAGAAGCCTCTTTCCTTATGGTTGGCGGCATCATGTTGTCAGTCCTGGTCTTAAGAAACAAAGAGCCGTATGCCGGCAGGCCCTTCAAGTCCGGCATGCCGAATTGGCTGTTCAACGCGATGTGCGTCATGGTCCTGGTCATTTGCGTCGTTTTCATGTACCTGAACGGTACGGACTACTTCCTGTTCGGCACGGCAATTGTCTTCTTCGGCCCGCTTTTGTACTGGCTGCTTAAAAAATCGTACCAGAGCAAGAAAGGGGCAAAAGCGATGAACCCCGGCGACAAAAAGAAAATATCGTTCCTGTTCTTCCTGGTGGCCGTGCTCTGCGCAGTCGGGTACCTGTTCCTGCCGTGGTACGACGATCCGGAGTGGTTCGAGGAAGTATACGGGATACCTGGCATCCTGCAGATGTATTTCAACGGAATCGGCATCATAGCGATCGTATCCGCAATCCTCGGTGCGATTTTCTACGCGGTGCACAAAAAGGAAGCCGTTTGAGTCTGGCAGGCATTCCGAAACTAAGCCGCAATGTTTTGAAAACGCCAAGCGCATCATGCCGCTTGGCGTTTTTGGCGGTCTCAAGTTTTGAGCTTGTGTTTTTTGAATGCGTTGACCATGCTTTTTATGCTAAGGCAAACAATATTGAAGCTAACTGGCTCGGGGCGTACCCTTCTTTTGTGCCTGAGCGGCGGCTTTCGTGTTGATATTTTTCTACCGATTTGATTTTTCCCATAGGCATTTTGAAATGATAGGTTGAAGTGCCGTCAAAATTGTCTTCAAGCACGTACAAAGCGTCCTCGGTCATTATCACATCGCATACAGCGTCAGGATAAGTGTGGTCGGACGGAACCAATTTCGCTGTTATCCGGCTTAGTATCATTTTACCTTCAAACTGTTTCTTCATATTCTTTCCCCTAGCTCTCTCTATCTTGATACTGTTATTATAACCTATCGCGGGCGATGCCCGCAACCCAGATGGGGCTCTGCCCCATACCCCGGCGGAACTCGGAAATGAATTCCTCGTTCCTCACGCGGGC
>WRJV01000315.1 GCA_009778415.1 Clostridiales bacterium
GAGTTGGTAGTTGGTAGCTGGGAGTTGGGGGATAGTTGGATTGAGTTGGTAGTTGGATGGAGGTGTTAGCGTGGACGACAAGTCAATTGATATAGAATTTGAACGCCAGCGGCTGAGGCAGACGGTTTCCCTAGCTAGGCGCCAGCTTGAGCAAGCCAAGCTCGATGGAGAGCGCAGCAGCAATGAGATCGCTGCTTTGCAGGAGGAAATGCGCGACAACGCTTCACATTCGGTTTCAAACCTCTGGGACAGCCAGAATTTCGAAGACCTAGTGGCGCTGAGCCAGTACACCTTTCAAATAGAGCAAAAAGCCTCGGCTTGCGAGTCGGTGGAGAGAAGGGCTGCGATGCTGGAAAGGCTTATCGACTCGCCCTACTTTGCCCGAATCGACTTCAGGTTTGACGGCGAAGAATTGCACGAAAAAATATACGTAGGTCGGTCTTCCCTGTGGGATGACGAACTGGACGAAATATTCGTGTACGACTGGAGAGCTCCGGTCGCAAGCATGTTTTACCGCTTCGGGGCAGGGCCGGCTTTTTACGACGCGCCTTCTGGCAGAGTGACGGGGGAAATCAGCCTGAAAAGGCAGTACGAAATAAAAAACAGCAAGCTCGAGTATTTTTTTGACGCGGACATCCAGATCATCGACGAATTCCTGAGAAAACTGCTGTCCCAAAACACTTCCCCGAAGATGAAAACAATAGTAGAAACGATACAAAAGGAGCAGGACATCGTCATCAGGGACATGGAAAACGAGCTAATGATGGTGCAGGGGGTTGCCGGGAGCGGAAAATCCTCTATTGCCCTGCACAGAGCGGCGTACCTGATGTACCAAGGGCTTGCAAATAGCTTGGTGCCGGGCAACATTATAATCATATCGCCAAATACCCTGTTTGCGCAGTACATATCCGGCGTACTGCCCGAGCTCGGCGAGGAAAACGTCGTTTCAAAGGTGTTTGAGGAAATTCTCGCCGACATTCTGCAAAACAAGCGTATCCAGACAAGAAACCAGTTTCTTGAAATAATGTGTACGAACCGCAGGTACAAAGACATCATGAAGCGCAGCATCGAGTTCAAGGCTTCGACGCAGTTTATGGAAATACTCGACCGTTTCGTTGAAGACTTGCCCAGAAAGTGGATCGATTTTGACGACGTCTACTATGGCAGCCAGCTTGTCTTTGGCAAAGAGCACCTGAAAGACAAAATCCTGACCGGGAGGAAAAGCACACCGCTTGGGCTCAAGCTTAACATGCTCGAAGATTACGTACTTGAGTCAGCAAAGGAATTTCACAAGCATCATGCAGACAAGCAGGAGTATTCGCGTATAAAGGGGGATGTCAAGAAATTTACGGAACTCGATGCGTTCTCCCTTTACAAAAAGCTGTTTGACGACGAAGATTATTTCCAAAGTTTGACTTACGGCTTTGCCCTTCCAGACTGCACCAGTGAGATTTTGCAATTTACCCGAGAGAACCTAGCTACCGGCGCCATCTATTACGACGACGCTGCCGCCCTGGCTTTTTTGAGGCTGCGGCTGGGGGCTGACGAAGAATACAAAAACATCAAGCAGGTCGTCATCGACGAGGCTCAGGACTACTACCCCCTCCACTATGAAATATTCCGCAAGCTGTTCCCGGGTGCCAAATACACGGTTTTGGGGGATGTCAGCCAGACTTTGGAAAAGTCGGCAGACTTGTCGCTGTACGGGCAGATAGGCGAGATTTTGAACAAAAAGAAGAAAACCCTTGTCACAATGAGCAAAAGCTACCGCTGCACCAACGAAATCCTGGATTTCAGCTCAAAGTTCATCCCTGCGGGGATAGAAATTGAGAGCTTCAGCCGAAAAGGACCAGAACCGGAAATTCACGTTGCAGAGGACCAGCAAGGCCTCTGCGAAATGATCGCCCAAGAAGCAGCGTTATGCCTGAAACAAGGCTACCAATCAATAGGGCTCGTCTGCAAGACTGAAAAAAACGCGCTTGCCCTGTTCAGGCTCCTTAAGGGCCATGTCAGCGTCCAGCTGGTAAAAAACGGGGGCCATACAAATCTGCTGGGCATTTTCGTTATTCCAGTGTATTTGTCAAAGGGCCTTGAATTCGACGCTGTGCTGATATGCGACGCAGACAGCAAAAATTACAGCAACGAAGACGACAAAAAATTCCTGTACGTCGCTTGCACGAGGGCGCTTCACAGGCTCAACCTGTACTGCGTCGGGCAAGCCAGCCCTCTGATCAAATAGTTACTTACGGACTAAAATCGCAAACAACAAATGTTTTCAAAAGCACGTACTGTTCATCAATATCAAGATTCCCTAACATAGCATGGAGTGCGCTGACAATATCCGCATTGCAACCAATCTATGAATTATCAATTTCTTTTCCCAAAATGCCATAGCAAGCCTCATATAAGTTTTCATAATACGCCCAAGCCTCCGGTGATGAATCCAGGTCGTAATTTACTCCATCTTATTCTACGTTTATTGGCCTTGTGAAGGGGTCTTTATAATTTTTATTGCCGCTCTTTCAATTTTTTTAATTCATTCACCATTCTTGTGCCACGGGCCTTAATCATATCGTTGACATTTTCCAAAAAGCATTTTAGGCTTTCTTGGTTGTTCGGTAACTGACTTTTTTCGAGCGGTATTATATTACTACCGCTTTGTTTGGACAAGTCTATTATCCTGTTATCAGCTCCGACATAATCAATAAGATCAAAGTCTCTAATATAATTGTGAAAACAAATCCTGCCAAACTCATCTCTCAGATACTCAAGTGAATAATCCCAACGATCATTCAGACGCCTTCCTCTAAAGCCATTAAATCCGGTTGGGACAAGCACAAAATTGCCAATTGTATGGGTAAGAGTTGCAAATTCCTTTAGTAATGCGTAAATGGCCTTTAGCTCATTATCATTAGTATTCGCAATGTCAATAGCTTCAATGAATGCTTTATAGTTCTTATCGTTTCCAATATTATCCACATTAAAAAATCTTTTTGCGTCCAGCCACTGTGATCTCTCACGCTTATATTCTCCATATAAGGTTGGATAGCATTTCTCTATAACCTTGCTAAGTATCATCCAGAATGAATTCATCGTATCACCGCCAAATCCAGTAAACCGATCTTCACTCCAACCCCAAAGTGTGCGATAAATTTCATTTGTCAGACTACAGCTTCCATTCGAACTGTCGCAGTCAAATTTGATATCATCAAACAGCCTATAAAGAATAAACCTACTTATGGAATCTTCCTTTTGGTTGAATATTTGCTCGACATGGGAGCGAATTGATTTTCTTTTTTCTTCCTTAACCCGTTTATTCTCTTTAATATTCTCATCATACCATGCCATGACTTCAAATTTGAAATCATATTTCTCTGGGGTTTCCAACCCTAAAAACTTTTCCGAATTCATAATCTCTCCTTTCTGGGCTATCAACCCCGCCTAACTTGTCCACGCTTTAGGCACCGCTTTCTTTGTAAGTTTCAATGCTCTCAGGCGATCAAAATTACTGTGTGTCGCCAGTCATAAATATCAGATATCATCACCTCCTGCAACCTCACTCATACATAAAACTCCTCGTCCGTATCAAGGCAGATACAGCTTAACGCCCCGCCCGCCTTGATGAACGGCGCTCCCGTATCTATCGCTATATGGTTGTTTTTGCGGTATATACGACCGCGGCATGTTTCGTCTATCCTAAAAGTCGGTATATGCCCCGTCACTGTAAACGCATCTTTGAAATATACCTTGTCATAATCCGTTTTGGATGTGGCAAAATCAAACGCATCGAGCCGGTCAATGTTTTCAGTCATCCTCGGCGGACCTGAGTGCGTCAATATAAAGTTCTTGCCGTTTACCTCCACTATTTCATATAGCGAGAACTCAGACAAGTAGTCCACGACGGCTTCCCTGTCGTCCTGCGGCAATTTGCCAAACCCCTCCAAAGTAGATTTGCCTCCGATTTTTACCCAAGCCCCGATTTTTTGGTAAAAATCCGCAATGCCGCCGACAAAATGTTGTACGAGGTTTTTGTCGGTAAATTCAAGCAAAAGCTGTTTCAGTATGAAATATGCTATGTATTCGTGATTACCCATGATAGGGATGACGTTGGCCCTCACGCTCATGTCCATAAGCACTTCTATAGGCTCTGGGCCGCGATCTACAACGTCGCCGAGAACGTACAGCTTGTCATCGTCGGCAAATCCGATTTTCCCCAGCATTTTCATGTATTGCCTGTAACAGCCGTGTATATCGGAAATTACATAGTTCATTTATATTTCTCCCACATCGACGCCACAGCATCACGTATTTCTTCCCGTAAGCTTTTCGGTTCAAGAATCTCCACTGACTGGCCGTATTGCAGAGCCCAGAAGAGCATCGCCTGTTTGCTGACCTTTACGGTCACCAAGACCGAACCTCCGTCGTCATCTTTCAACATGACTTCTTTTCCGAACCAGTCGATGATCCGGCAGCGTACTAATTAGCCGTCGCCGCTGGCCCTTTAAAATCTCGATGTCACTTATGTAGTCAAGACGGTAGTGGAACACCACCCATTCATCTTTATCTATGGCCTCTACTAATTCTTCGATTGTCAACAGGAGCTGCTTGTTCTCAGGATGGTTCTCAGGCAAATTGTTCTTGTAAAGAAAATTTTTGCTTGACAATGTTACCAGCTTCTCAATGAGCATTTTGCACTGGCTATACGGCAAATATTTTGAGAACCGCAGAACGTTGATCAGAAGATGCAGCTCCGCGTCGGTGAATTCGTGCTCCACATACCAGTCGTAGTAAATGGTTTCTTTTTTACCATTTTTTTGTATGCGCGTTTTTTCCTTGTATCCGACGCCGCAGTCAAAATCAATTAAGTGAAGCAGGTTGTCTTTGATCGTATGGCGGTCAATACTGACTGAATATTCCTGCTCTATGAGCTCCGCTATTTCCAACTGAGTGAGCTTGTGGCTTTCGTCCGAGTGTTTTTTCAGGATTTCAAGGATCATTAGAATTGTTAATTTTTTTGATTGGTTGGGAGGATGTGTACTCTTTTTTTCTTTTTCCATGTCGCCGCCTCTTTTTTTCTTTTTTACAGCCTTGTTCTCTGTGTTTGTTGTTTTATCGCTATATATTATAGCATGTTGGTATGTCATTCATTTCATATTTCAGTCTGGCCACCGATGCCCAAAATATGTTCCATCGTGTAAAGCGTTTCTACTATATTTATACCACAGGCGGCAATAAAAGCGTGGCAGGATTTTCTGCCACGCCAGCGATTAAAGTTGTTTTTATGATTTGGATGTTAAAAGCGTACTAAAAAGCACCTCTAAAATAAAACGCAAATGTACAAGTGCCCTTACTATAGCGGCTTCATGGTCGGGAACAGTATTATGTCCCTTATCGAAGCGGCATTTGTTATCAGCATGATGACCCTGTCGATACCGATCCCCAGGCCGCCTGTGGGGGGCAACCCGACTTCAAGGGCGTTGACGTAGTCCTCGTCCATGGGGTGCGCCTCGTCATCGCCCGCCTCAAGCTGAGCCTGCTGTTCCTTGAACCTCTGGTACTGGTCAATCGGGTCGTTCAGCTCGGAAAAGGCGTTTGCTACTTCCCAGCGGTTGATGTACGCTTCAAACCTTCTCGTGATCCTCGGGTCTACCGGGTCCCTCTTGGCAAGCGGCGACACTTCCACCGGGTGGCCTATTATGAATATCGGGCCGTCCAGGTGGTCCTCGCAATGCGCCTCGAACAGCTCAGCGATAATGTGGCCGCGGGTCATTTTCTTCGCTTCGCTCCTTGGGATGCCACACTTGATGGCAGCCCTGCGCGCTTCCTCGTCTGTCTGTATTTCGTCAAAATCAACGCCTGCCCATTTTTTCACCGCGTCCTGCATCGTCATCTTTTCCCAAGGGGGCGTCAAGTCAAAGGTCTTCCCCTGGTACTCGATCACCATGCTGCCTGTAGCTGCAAGGGCGGCCTTGGACACTACGTTTTCCGTGATGTCGATCATGTCTTCCATGTTGCCGTAGGCTTGGTACACTTCCATGGACGTGAACTCGGGGTTGTGGTTCCTGTCCATCCCCTCGTTCCTGAACATCTTGCCCATTTCGTACACCCTGTCCAGCCCTCCGACTATCAGGCGCTTGAGGTAGAGCTCGTTTGATATGCGGAGCTTCATTTCGATGTTAAGGGTGTTGTGGTGGGTTGAAAAAGGCCTCGCGTTGGCACCGCCTGCTATCGTCGTAAGCACAGGCGTGTCGACCTCGAGAAAGCCCCGGTCCTCTTCGAGGAACCGCTTGATTTCCTTGATTATTTTGGCTCGCATGATAAAAGTGTCTTTTACCTCGGGGTTCATGACAAGGTCTATGTACCTCTGCCTGTACCTGATGTCCATGTCCTTGAGCCCTTGGAATTTGTTGGGAAGCACCCAGAGGGATTTGGAAAGCAGCTTCAGTTCGTGCGCTTTGATTGATATCTCGCCGTGCTTCGTCTTGAACACTTCGCCAACGACGCCTACTATGTCGCCGATGTCGTACGTAACGAACACTGCGTATTCCTCCGGCGTTATCGCGTCCTGCCTGACATAGCACTGTATCCTTCCCTGTTTGTCCTGAATGTCGATGAAGGACGCCTTGCCCATGTGCCGGTTCGCCATTATCCTTCCTGCGCAGGATACGGTTTTGCCTTCCATTTCTTCGAAATTGCCCTTAATGTCCATGCTGTGCGCAGTTACGTCCCATGTCTCCACAAGGAACGGGTTGCGCCCGGCTTCCTGAAGCGCTTTGAGTTTGTCCCTCCTGATCTGCCGCTGTTCGTTTATCTTTTCTTCAGATAGTTCCTCGAATGGTTCGGTCTGGGGATTGACATCCTTCTTTTCTTCAGTGTTCATCGTTTCTCCTTACTTGTAGATATCTACAATAACATATTTGAACATTCCATCAGGTACCTGAATTTCGATCTGGTCGTTCTTTTTCTTGCCGAGAAGCGCTGCGCCCAAAGATGACTCGTTGGATATTTTGCCTTCAAACGGGTCTGCTTCAGTCGAACCCACGATGATGTATTCCACCTCCTCACCGCTGGTTTCATCCCTCACCAAGACCTTAAGCCCAACGCTGACGCGGTCGTTGGATATTTCGCTTTCATTGATTATTTTGGCTTTGCGCAGCATGTTTTCGAGCCTGTTGATGCGGTCTTCCAGTTCCGCCTGCTCGTTCTTCGCCGAATCGTATTCGGAATTTTCGGAAATGTCGCCGTATGAAATCGCTTCCTTAATTCTTTCGGCAACTTCCTTCCTCCTAACCGTAACAAGGTTTTCGAGTTCTGCAACGACTCTGTCGTACCCCACTTTGGTTAACAGTATTTCGTCTGACATTGTTGGTTTTTTCTCCTTTGCTGTGACATATAGTAATATCGTAATATTATAAAGCTATCTGCCATTTTTGTCAATCGCTGGTCATCACTATTTTGACATTTGCTGAGCTTGTCGCGTAGATTAGCGAAGCATAGCAGACGTCGAACTCAAGGACGTCCCCGATTTTTATGTCCTTTTCGGCCTCCTCGATGTCTAGTATCGTATGGTCGCTTGAGGCGCCGAGCACCTCTATCCCTTTGTCGCGGGGATAGATTTTGTCAGGGAACGCGTAATCCAGCTTGCCGACCCCGAGCAGCGCTTTTCTTCTTATGCCCCTGTCCTCGTAAACGGGCCTGTTGCCAAATGCGTCGAACATTATCTCGCCAACCGGGTGGCTCGGTTTGTCCCGCACTTCTATTACTTCCGCTTTCAGCGTGAAAACGTCCGTATGCAGGTAGCTCATGTCGTAGCCCCACAGTTCCTGAAGGTCCCTGCCGAGTATGATCCCTTCTCCAACCCTGAGATGGTTTATCCTTGCCGGCATGTCGCCGTCGACGATGCGTATCAGCGACGTGGTCGCGCCTCCGCTTATGTACCTGAGCTCCCTGCCTATCTTGGCTTCGATCATTTCTGCGCATGAAATCAGCTCTTCCATCTTTTCAACAGTGGCCGAAACTGAGCCGTAACAGCCGAGATTCGTCCCGATTCCGGAAAGCGCAATCCCCTTGAGCTCGTTTTCGCACATAAGCGCTGCGTCAAGCAGCTCTTCTTTTTCCCAAAACCCTTCGCGCAGGTCGCCTAGGTCCACCATAAGCATGACTTCATGCACCTTGCCTTGCTTTTCGGCTTCTTCGTTTAGCGCGCGCAGGACTTCCTTTTCACTGTTCAGGCTGATGTCTGCAAGCCTCACAGCTTCGGCGGCTTCTGTCAGCATAGGGACCCTTATCAGCATCAGGGGGATGTCAAACCCCGCGTCCTTTACTGCCTCAAGCTGCTCCAGCCTGGACGACGCGATGAAATTGCACCCTGCCGACGCAAAAACCTCTGCGCATTCAAGTATGCCGTTGAAGCCTTTTATGACGCCTGCCACCTCTACTCCTTGGCTGCCGCAGCGCGCCAGTATTTCTCTCACGTTGGATTCGAGTTTCTTCAAGTTGATTTCAAGTTGCGGGTACGTACTTCTGCCCATGCTTCCTACCTCCTTCACTCTTTGTTGGATTCCAAATACCTCTTTATCTTTTTTGATGTGTTCTTTTCAAACTCATCTTTCCGTATCTTTATTTTTTTGATGCGCTTGAAGAACGGCTGCTCGCTGTTTATCTTGTCGATCTCCTCCCACAGCAGTTTTTCTATGCTTTCATCAGAGTAGCCCTTCCCCAGTTTTTCTTCCGCAGCTTCAGCGTCGGGCAGGATGGTGGCTATGATCACTGTGTCCTCGCCGTATTCCGCGTCCTTGCCCCACACCATGCATTCTGCGACGTAAGGTATGAGGCTTAAATGGTATTCCAGCTCCTCGGGGAATACGTTTTTCCCATTTTTGGTAATTATTACATTCTTCTTCCTGCCGGTTATGTAAAGGTAGCCTTTCTCGTCAAGCTTGCCAAGGTCCCCGGAGTAGTACCAGCCGTCCTTTAGCGCTTCTGCCGTAGCTTCCGGGTTGTCGTAGTAGCCCAGCATGATGTTGTCGCCCGAGAGGCATATTTCGCCTATGCCCGTTTCGGGGTCCGGGTTTTCTATCCTTATCATTGTCTCCGGGAGCGCGCGCCCGGCTGATTCGTTCACCGGCGCCGTTTCGGGGTTGAGCGCCCCGATGGGTGCGCTTTCGGTAAGGCCGTAGCCCTGCACCGCCAAGACGCCGAAATCCCGAAGGCCCTGCAGCACCTCTGGGTTTATCGCTGCGCCGCCGCAGATGAGCAGCCTCATCCTGCCGCCGAACACTGCCTTGATGTCCTTTAGGAACAGCGGCCCTATGTCGATGCCGATTTTTTTGGTTTTCTTGTTCAGGGCGATCATCTTTTTGAGCGTGTCCTTTTTGCCTTTCTTTCGGGCGTTCTGCCAAATCTTGCTGTACAGGTTCTCAAACAGCACCGGTACTCCCAGGAATATCGTCGGCTTTGCCTCTTGGAGGTTTTTTGCGATGTATTTGAGGCCCTCGCAATAGGCGATGGACGCGCCTGCGTATAGCGGGACCAGGAAGCCCGCCGTGCATTCGTAGGTGTGGTGCACCGGAAGGACAGAAAAGAACTTGTCGCGGGCGTCTATCCTGATGACCGTCGGTGCCAGCATCATCTCTTCAGCGAGGTTTTTGTGGGAAAGCATTACCCCTTTTGAAAAGCCCGTCGTCCCTGACGTGAACAGTATGACGCTCATCTCTTCCCTGTCTATCTGGGCTTCTGTAAATTTGCAGTTGCCGCCTGCCACTAGGTTCTTGCCGGCTTCAATCAGTTCGCGCAGCGACAGTATGCCGTCTCTGCTTTTTTCGGTTTCCATGTTGACGAATATTTCTAGCTTTGTGTCCCCGCTTTCACCGATATTCTTGAAAACGCTTTCAAATTTGTTCCCGAAAATAACGCAGCTGCACCCTGACGCAACTACAAGCTGCTTCAGTTCCGCTGCCGGCAGCTCTTTGTCGAGGGGTACGACCACGCCTGTCCCGCAAACAGCTGCAAGGTATGAAACCGCCCATTCATAGGAGTTTTCACCGATGACCGCGATTCTTTTGCCCTTCATGCCTCCCTCGATCAGGGAAGTCCCAAGGCCGTTGACGTCATCAAGGGCTTCACGGTATGAAATGCTGGTGTAGGGGGCGTCCCTGCCTTTTTTTGTCCAAAACGCGGGCTTTTCCCCATATAATTCGGTGCTGGTTTCAAGCATGTGCTTGACGTCGAGGATCGGCCTAACGTTCCTGTTGCCAACCAGCGGGTCTTTGCTCTCCTTAATCCTCTTTATCTTCGCGAGGACCGACTCCATGTCGCTGGCCCTGCGCGCCTGGTACTCCTCTTTGCTTAGCATCGTTCACCCTCCATTAATGTTGCTCGCGCGGGCTGTCGCCCGCAGCTCCGATGGGGCTCTGCCCCAAGTCGCTAGTTGTAGTTTTCTGCTGAATAGCGCTTGATTTTTTTTGTTGTGGTCTTGGAAAACTCGGTTTTCCTTATATCGAACCGTTTCACTCTTTTGTATGCGGGCATGAGCTCGTTTGCGCTGTCTATTTCGATTTTAATGAGCTCTCTTATTTCTTCTTCGGACAGCTCGCCTTTTTCTGCCGCCAAACCATCGTAGTCTGGGAATATGCCGGCTTTTATGACAGTGTCGCCGCTTTTTTCGTCTTCAACCCCATATGCCAGAGCCTCTAAGATGTACGGCCCCTGCGTCAAGTAGTATTCCAGCTCTTCCGGGAAAATGTTTTTGCCGTTTTTTGTCACTATCACGTTTTTCTTCCTCCCGGATATGTGCAGCATGCCGTCTTTGTCGATGTATCCGTAGTCCCCCGTGCTTAACCACCCGTCATTTAGCACTTTTGCTGTTTCCACCGGGTCGTCGTAGTAGCCCATCATCACCGACTGGCTCCTGCAGACAAGCTCGCCGATGCCTGTTTCGTCAGGGTTGTCAATCCTGGCTTCGGTTCCGGAAATGATAAAGCCCGCAGCTGACGCCTTGCTGTACCTGTCGGTGTTCGTGGCGATGATGGGGGAGCATTCGGTCATCCCGTAGCCCTGCATCATGGTGATGCCCATGGCTTCAAAGTCTTCGATCACCTTGGGGTTTATCGCAGCGCCCCCTGCAACGAACAGCTCCATCCGCCCGCCCGTAAAGGCATGGATGTCCTTGAACAGTTTCTTGACGATGCCGGGGAAATTGTTGTACAGCTTGAACATCCTGGAAATAGCTATCGCCTTGCGCATTTTCCCGGCTTTGCCTGCGGCTTCTGCCTGCTTCCATATCTTTTTGTGCATCGACTCGTACACCAGCGGCACGCTTAGCATTACGGTGGCTTTCACTTCGGCCATGTTCTTCGCGATGTGCTTCAGCCCCTCGCAGATTGCTATCGCCATCCCTTGGTAAAGCCCGGTGAACACGTCGCAGGTCATTTCATACGAGTGGTGCATGGGCAAGACGGACAGGCCTACCCCGTCTTCTCTTATTTTCACGTATTTCGACATGTGGAAAACATTTGACGCGAGGTTTCTGTGGGAAAGCATGACGCCTTTGGCAAGCCCCATGGTTCCGGAGGTGAACAGCAGCGAGCACAGCGCCTCCCGGTCGATTTCCGCGTTTGTGAACCTGTCGTCGCCTTCCGTAATCAGATCCCTGCCTTTTTTGATCAGGCTATGGAGGTCTGTCATGACTATTGTCTCTTTGATGTGGTCGATGCCTGCTGCCGCATCCTTTACGGCGCCAGCCATTTTCTTCGAGCAGATCACGGCTGCTGCTTTTGCCCGCTCCAGCAGGTTGCCTATCTCCAATGGGTGGAGCTCCTTGTCCAGCGGGACTATGACCCCAGTGCCGTTTGCCACCGCGCAGTACGTAACTACCCATTCGTAGCTGTTTTCTCCGATAAGCGCGATTTTTTTGCCTTTGAAGCCCATGTCGACAAAAGCCGTGCCAAGCGAATCTATGTCCTCCTTGAATTTCTTGTAAGTGATCGGCCTGTACTCGCCGCCCGGGGCGTCCTTTACGTAAAACGCCGGCTTGGTCGCGAAAAGCGAAGCGCTGCTGTTGATCAGTTCCCGCAGGTCCGCGATTGGGCGCACCGGGTACAAGCTGTTTTTGAATTTTTTCTTGTTCATAATCTTTCACCTATTTAACGCGGGCTCTGCCCGCGCACCGCGCATATGCGCGGTGGTAGTGGGTAGTTTGTAGTTAGTAGTTGGTAGTTGGTAGTTGGTAGTTTGTAGTTTGTAGTTGGTAGTTTGTAGTTTGTAGTTGGTAGTTTGTAGTTGGTAGTTTGTAGTTTGTAGTTGGCGGGCTCTGCCCGCGCACCGCGTAAGCACGCGGTGGTTAGTAACTAAATCGCTAATATCAGGGTTAAAAATTATTGTATCATTTTTGTCTTTGCAAGGCAACGCCGATTTTCAGGAAACTCAATATTTCCTTGTTAACACTGTCAAAATATTTGTAACAATTCATGATAATTCGCCCAAACCTCTTGACAACACAGCATCTTTGTGATACTTTAGTCTCATATCATAATTGATTATTATCGTCAAGTTGGCTAAATGCCGCACACAGCGTGAAATTTCGGCGCTCTGCCCGCTTTACCGCTTGACTTCACAGGGGAAAAAAGGGGGGGGATTGTTATTTCTATTTGTTTGCTCGACACTAAAATTCGCATGGTTTGCCGCATTGAAGATTTCGTTTGATAAAATATAAAGCGCTGCGTACACACGTTTCGAGGGCGACAGCCCGCGTTAGAATTTATAAGCGTTTGTTAAATTAGTTATTCATTTTCGCTTGCCCGAGCAGGATTGGACGCGCCGTCGGCGCCAACGCACCTTTGACCTTTGATTGAAAGCGAAAGTGAACGTGAAAGTGAAAGGAGTAGATTGTTTGTGGAAAAGAAATGTTTCAAGATTAAAAAGCAAAAAATGATGCAGTTGTTTTGCGTTTTTATGGCACTGGCGCTTTTGCTGTCACTGATACCAATCAGTGCGCTAGCAGATGACATTGCTGCTGACGGGGATGACCCGTCGATTGAAGCGGCAGCCAGTGCTGAGCAAGATGCAGAAAACTGTGACGGCCAATACCTGACGGAGGAAGGCGGCGAATGGTTCCTTGAGCAGGAACCTGAGTTATTGGGGTTGACAGCTTCCAGCGCTGCCGATAACGAAGTATCAACCGAAGCCGAGCTTCGCACCGCCGTGGGCAGTGCGTCCAGCGGTGTGCCCATCACAATATCATTGACAAATTCCATAACCCTGACAGGCAATTCCTTGTACATCAGTCCAAACACAGATATTACGCTGGTTAGCGGCAATACAGGACCTATCGAGTTGACAGGCGAGGACGACCATGATGTCATCACTGTCCCGGGTAGCGCAAAACTGACGATAGACGGCATAATTGTAACCCACGGCGGCGGCAGCGCTGACAACGGCGGAGGGGTAAACGTATCCTACGGCGGCACGCTTACATTGGCAAGCGGCGAGATATCCGGCAACAACAACGCCTTTTTCGGCGGCGGCGTCTACACTGAAGGCAACGTCATAGTAAACGGCGGCAAAATTGCAATGAACAGGTCCGGGAGCTTCGGCGGCGGCGTCTACATCAACAACAACGGCACACTGAGGATGACCGGCGGCGAGATATCAGGCAACGAGTCCACTGGCTCGGGGCCGAGCGGCGGCGGGTCCGGCGGCGGCGTTTATGTCAACGGCGGTTCCTTCACGATGGAAAACGGCGTCATCAAGGACAATGTGACCCCGGGCGGCGGCGGCGGCGTCTACAACACTGCCAGAGGCACTTTCAATTTATCCGGCGGAGAGATTAAGGGCAACACGGGCAGCTCAGGCGGCGTGAGGAACGACGGCGCTTTCACCATGTCCGGCGGCAGCATTTCCGGCAACCATGGGGTTTTGTTTGGCGGCGGCGTGTACAACAGCGGGAACACCGATTTTACGCTTAAAGCAGGGAACATCTCCGGCAACGATGCCCCGCAGGGCGGCGGCGTCTACAACGTCGGCAGCACCTCGTTCAAAATGGAAGGGGGCTTCGTTAAAAACAACAACGTCACCCAGGTCGGTGGCGGCGTCTACAACGGGGGGACCAGCACGTTCATTTTGTCCGGAGGCGAGATATCCGGCAACACGGCCTTTGACAACGGCGCAGGGGTCATAAACAACGGAGTATTCGAAATGAAAGCAGGAGCTTCAAATGCAAGACCTGTCATTTCTGGCAATATTGTCACCGGTGACACTGCGTTCAGCCGCGGCGGCGGTGTATACAACATAGGCAACGCCACATTCACCATGTCAGACGGCGAAATCGCAGGCAACAAGGCTCTTCAAGGCGGCGGCGTACACAATTACAGGACCGGCATCGATTTCCCTGCAGTCTTTACTATGACCGGCGGGGAGATTTCAAGCAACGAAGCTACCAGCGGCGGCGGCGTCTACACAAACAGCACATTTACGATGTCTGCGGGCAGGATTGCAAACAACAAGGGCAGCTATGGCGGCGGCGTCTACAATCTGCGCCCCGGCGAAGCGCTTGATGCAGTCTTTACGATGAACGGCGGAGAGGTTTGCGGCAACACGGCTATCGACGGCGGCGGCGTCTACACTAACGGCAGCGTAATCGTCAACAACGGCAAATTTTACGACAACATAGCGAGCAACGACGGCGGTGGGATATGGGTCGACTACAATTACCTGAATCGGGTAAGCGTCAGTGCGGCTGCGGAGTTTTCAACCAACAGCGCAGTTAAATCTTACGCTAGGAACCCGGCTGACGATCTGCTTTACGAAACGCAGATAAAATGCACGCGCTGGACCGTTCCCCTCACGCAGGGCTACAACAACTACGATATAAGCTACAAATACGGGGCGGGATTGCACGACGTGACTGTAACGTTCAACGGCAACGGAGGCACGGTAGCACCGGAGAACGCAGCGCGAACGCTTACTGCCGGAGCGTCACTCGGCGCCAACATGCCGGGGGACCCGAATTGGGGCGGGCATGTATTTCTGGGATGGAACACGATGCCGGACGGCACAGGCACGGCCTTTTCTTCCGCGACGACCGTCGACAACGACATCGAGGTTTTCGCCCAGTGGCGCAGCGAAACGACAGAGCCTGACAACTTCACCATCACCTATGTACTTAATGGCGGGACCGGCGCCAGCGGCAACCCCACTTCCTACAACGCCGAAAGCTCGTTCCCGATCAGCATAGCGAA
>WRJV01000316.1 GCA_009778415.1 Clostridiales bacterium
CATGCACAACTCCAAAAAATCAATAGTCTTGGAGGCTTCACTTAGAGAACTGCCAATTTCATTCAAATAGCTTTGAATCAACGTAATATTCAGGTCTGTCAATTCTGCCGCATGGTTGACACGGTCGTCAAAGGGTATATTGTTGGAAAGAGAAAACAAATCCCGCAATTCGTCTTCTGATGGTGTGACTGTACAAGACATTTTTTCATCCTTTCAAATCGCTTGCGTTACAAGGCAATCATAGCACAAAAAAATTAAATGTACAACTGTCCGCTAATAAGATATACTGATTGGAGAAGGGGCAGTGCAACAATGAGGTTTTTAGAAACGAGGGCAAGCATGGACAGGGATTTCACATCAGACAAGATAGCTGTGTTGATTGACGCAGACAACGCTCAACTGAAAGCGCTAAAAGCCATACTCGACGAAATTTCCAAGTATGGCCGGATAATAGTCAAAAAAGCCTATGGGGACTGGAAGAACCCATCGCTAAAAAATTGGGAAGACGAGCTAAAGCAGCTGGCAATCAAGCCGGAACAGCAATTTGCGTACACAAAGGGCAAAAACGCCACGGATTTTGCGCTGGTCATCGACGCGATGGACCTGCTCTACACGAACAATTACAACGCGTTCGTCATCGTGTGCAGCGACGCCGACTACACGCCTCTGGCGATCCGGCTGCGCGAAACAGGAGCCTACATATTTGGGGTAGGAGAGGACAAGACCCCAACCGCTTTCAGGAATTCCTGCGACAGCTTCCTCTTGACCAAGCACCTTCTTGACAAGCCGGAGGAGCCGGCAGAAGAAGTCGTTGCCGCAAGCAGCGCAGCAGAGGAGCCTGTTAGCGAAGAGGCGGCGGCAGCAGGGGCTGATTCCGTGTCCTACGACCTATCGGAAATCCACAAATTGCTGAAAGCAGCGAGCGAAACCTATCAAGACGACGACGGTTGGGTAAACGCTGCGACTGCCGGCAATTATATAAGGCGCGCGCGCCCTGATTTTGAATTAAAAGCTTACGGCTTTTCAAAACTGTCTGATTTGCTGAACAAGCACAAGAATATGTACGAAGTAAAGAAGCAGTCGAACGGAAAACTCAAGATTTGCTCGTACAAAATGAAAAGCTAACTCGGGCTTCTGTCCGTAAAGCCGATAGGGCTTTTGACAGCGTCAAACGACAGGGTAATCCTCGTGCCTATGTCCTTGCGGCTGACCACTTCCACGGAGCCGCCGTGGCGCTCCACTATCCACTTCGCGATAGAGAGCCCAAGGCCGCTGCCGCCGGTTTTCCTGGTCCTTGAGTCGTCAGAGCGGAAAAACCTGTCGAAAATGTAAGGCAGGTCCTCCGGCACTATGCCGATGCCATTGTCGCTTACCGCGATTTTCACCTTTTCCCCCTCGGTATGAAGGGCTATCTTCACTTCATCTTTTTCTGACGTGTATTTAACGCTGTTGTCCATCAATATCCTGAGCGCCTGCTTCATGAGCTGCGCGTCGCCATGAATGAAAGCGCCTTCTTCTATCTCGCAGGCAATAGCATGGGAAGGCGCGATCATCTCTGTCTCGCGTATGACGTCCCTTGCAATCGCGCTTATGTTCAAGGTTTCGATGTCAAGCCTCAAAGAGTCGTTGTCCCCCCGGGCGAGGAACAGCAGCTGCTCCACCAAGTCTTTCATGTTCTGAGCTTCTGATTTTATCGTGTCGATCGACTCCTGCAGCACCTTTTCGTCGTTTTTGCCCCACCTGTCCAGCAGGTTTGCATACCCTTGAATGACCGCTATAGGCGTGCGCAGCTCATGGGACGCGTCCGACACGAACCGCACCTGCGAATTGTATGACTCGTTGATCCTGTCAAGCATGCCGTTTATGGCTTCAGCGAGCCCGGAAAGCTCCTTTTGGGGCGACTCGACAGAAATGCGGGTTTCAAGCCCGTCTGCGTCTATTTGGTCGAGCTTGCCTGCCAGGTCCCGAAGCTGTGTGCGCGAAACGCCCGACTGCGCTTTCTGCCTGCTGATGTTCTGCGTCGTCTCCGTAAGCTCCGCCAATGGGTGCAGGGCGGAGCGCGTCACCGATAGCGATTTCCTGATCCCTGCAAGCAGCATAAGCAGTTCTATGGCTGCAAGGGCAATCAGGAATTTGAGCGACAGCCTGGCAGTTTCGGTGAAATCGTACTCGTAGGCAGCGTATCCGTCGCCGAGAGGCGCCCAAACCCTGTAAGCCAGCGTACTGTTCCACCAGTTGCTGAGGTCGCGCTCGTAAATCACCGTTCTGGTTAGGCTGCTTTCCTTTATGAACGGTATTTTAACGCCGGAAGGCTCGGAAAGCGACAGCTCAGAATAGCTCTCCTCTGCCATCAGCTTTTCAATATGCGTTTCCCCGGCGCTGATTACGGCTATGGAGAAGAAAATCAGCAGAACGATGTTTATCGTCAAAAAATTAGAAAGCGCTTCGCCAAAATGCCAGCGGCTTATTCTGTTCGCTATTGAAAAGTCAAGTTTTTTGTTCATCTTTTACCATGTAACCCACTCCGCGCACAGTATGTATCAATTTGATACCGAACACGTCGTCGATCTTGCTCCTTATGTAGCGGACATATACGTCGACAACGTTCGTGTCCCCCATATAGTCGTAGCCCCACACCTTGTCAAGCAGTGCGTCCCTGCTGAAAACAAGGCCTTTGTTCTCCATCAGGAACTGCAAAAGGTCAAATTCCCGCTTGGTAAGCTCCACATGCGTCCCCTCAAACTCCACGACGTGCCGCCACGGGTCCAACGATACCCCGCAGGCGGTGAGCGCCCTGCCCTCGCCTTGCCCAGAGCCGCGTTTTTGAGCTGTTTTTCTGAGCGCGTTCCGTATGCGGGCTAGGAGCTCCTCGATTTCAAAGGGCTTCGTCATGTAATCGTCCGCTCCGCCGTCAAGGCCGGACACTTTGTCCGTGACCGTGTCCCTTGCGGTAAGCATAATTACCGGAGTTTGCAGTTCGCGGCGTATCCTGCGCAGGACTTCCATGCCGGAAAGCCCAGGAAGCATAATGTCAAGAACGACAAGGTCAAAGTCGCCGGACAGCGCCAAAGCAAGCCCTGTCCGGCCGTCATACGCCTTTTGCACAGTGTACCCTTCATAAGAAAGCTCCATTTCCACAAACCGCGCCAGTTTTTCCTCGTCCTCGATGATCAGTATGCGTTCGCCCATTTGAATCAATCGTCACTCCCCAAAACGTCTTTTTTTATGTTTTCTGCCGCGTTCGCCGCAGCGTCCATGACTCTGTTTACCCCGGTCTTGTCCAAGTCGGGACCGCAGAAGAAATACCGGAACCCAAAGAACAGGCCCACCACAAGCAGCGGCACGATTACCCAAAACGCGACTATCAGCATCAGCACCAAAACCGTCACCGGCACCTGCAGGATTGTTTCGCCATGGCGCCGCACCTCAAGCATGTGGACGTTGCCCTTTGCGATCATCCTTCCGCACCATCTGAAAAACTTCCCCAAGAGCGATGAAAAAGACTCGCCCCTCTCTTTCTCCTTGGCCTTTTTTCCCTGATACTCCTCGTGTTTTGGCGGCGAAGCTGAAAAGCTTCCGCCATTTGCCGGCGCTTTTACCTTGCCCTGCTTTTCAAGGCTGATGATTGCGTCCAGCATGTCGCCCGACGCGGCGTCGAGGGCCGCTTTTGCTTCCGCGTAGGTCACGTTCGCCTTTTCCCTCAGTTTTTCAATTTGTTCAATAGTCGACATAATCAATTCCTCCTTTATTCATGTTGGGTTGATTATATCTCTGCATTATTTGACGGCAATTGGGAAAAGATTAAAATCAGATTAGAATCTTATCTTGCGCAGAAAAACAAGTGGCACGCGGTTTTCGAGCATCACGGACTTCCTTAACTAGCATCATAAACTCACAACTGAATGCTATTTTAGGATACAGCTTGTACAAGTCGTAAATATGCCTTGAATGGTTTGCTGTGTGGCCGTCCAAATAGTAGTCTGCAATGGCGAAGACCTTGTCAATGAAGGTTCGCTCTTTTGCTTGCACCTGAACCATAAACGGTTCCAAATTGTATTTTTTAACTTCATTTTCTAAGCTTTGAAGCCCGATTCTTCAATGACCGAAATAACATCACGTTTTAACCGTTTGCGTTGCCCTTCGGTCAGTTTTGCCGCTTCAGTATGCACATTCATATCGATGTCTTCCGAAAAACGGTTAATAATTTTATGGCATTTTGAAAGAGACGTGCCACCTTTGAAAATCATATCCGGACGTTTCTTTACTATGTTTTGCAGAAAAAGGGTGACAAAATAATCTTTTTCAACAATACACGCATCGGATAGCCCCATGAAGTCGGCAGTTGCTTCGACGTACTGCGCAAATGCCCCTCTGTCCTCATGCAAGTTCATAGGCGGCACCGCTTTCCATCATGTTTTTCATAGCTTTCGCTGGGAAGAAGCGCGCATACCGCATAACATTATTTCTTGTTACGCCTGATGCTTTTATGTACTTGCGGAGCATGAACTGCTCCGTTTCATCCATATCGGACGGTGTAATGATGTTCATCAAGTCAAGCAATTGCAGTGTGCTTGCGTTCTCCTTGGTTATAGCCGTGCGGCTGCGCCTAGCTCTAGCGCACAAATTGCCGACCATAATGTCACGGACTCGCGTAGTTTCTTTGTTCGTAACGATTTCAATCAGGTTGGGGACTTGTGTAGACAGTGCCGTCATGTTCAACAGAGAAAGCCCTGCTATATAGCCATAAACCTCGTCCCCATCAGATATAAAACGCCGTTCAATCACTTTACGGGGGTTCAACTTGGAATCTCCCCAAGGCGTCTTTTCAGGGAAATAATAAATGCCTTTGCAAAAGCGTTTCAATTCGCCGCTGTCAACCAATTTTTTCAATTCCAAGAAAATCCATGCACGGGAATAGCTTTTGTACTTGATATCTTCCACATAGATTGGCTCGCTATAGCCATGTTTTTCTTTTAAATATTCGCTGAACATCAAACCACCTCACCTTGTATCGCGTACTCCCAAGCCTATTTGTAATTATACTTGTTTCAACATAATTTGTCAATATAAATATAAAGATTAAAACAGTTGGAATTCCCATTGGCATCTGATATAATCATTTTGCGCGAAAATGGCAGGTGATGAAATTTGGAACCGCTGATAAATGTAAAAAACGTGAGAAAAATATACCGCATGGGCGAGGAACGGGTGGTCGCCCTGGACGACGTCAGCCTTGACATAAACAAAGGCGAGATTGTCTGCTTCCTCGGACGGTCCGGTTCCGGCAAATCGACGTTTCTGAACATGGTCGCCGGGCTGGAAAAACCCACACGGGGGGAGATATACGTGGGGGGCGTCCCTGTCCACAAGCTGACCGAGGAGCAGGTCACGCTCTTCAGGCAGAAAAACATCGGGTTCATATTTCAGGCGTTCCACCTGATGCCAATGATGACCGCCCTAGAGAACGTCAGCATGCCGCTCATTTTCAGGGGCGTGCCGAAAAAACGGAGAAAAGCCATGGCGAAGGAATCCCTCGCCGCTGTGGGCCTTTCCGGGTACGACAACAGGAAGCCGACTCAGATGAGCGGCGGCCAGCAGCAGCGCGTGGGCATCGCAAGGGCCCTGGCCGGGAGCCCGAAGATAGTGTTCGCGGACGAGCCCACAGGGAACCTTGACACAAACACTGCAAGGGACGTGATGAACCTGATCATCAAACAGGCAAGGCGCCACGGCCAGACTCTGATACTTGTGACCCACGACAGCAGCGTGGCTGAATACGCGGACAGGATTGTGACAATCGAAGACGGAAACATCTTAAACATGCATATGAAGGGACAGGGGGAAAACGATGACAAAGAAAACTAAGAGAGCAGCTTTGATTGCTTTGGCGCTGGCAGCAATGATCGGCATCAAGGCGCACGGGGCAGAGCCGGAATTGAACATAACGCAACTTAGCGGCGACGCTGCAGTACCGGGCAGCAAAAGCGTCCATTATGATTTTTTGGTCAGGAACGACGCAGACGCAGACTTTGACTTTACAAGCGCGGCTCTGGTCTTCACCAATTCCAAGGAGCTCACCATTCAGCAGCTGCAGCCCATAAGCGGAACTGTCAAACCGGGTGGGACGATAACCTTGGCCTTTCAGATGGACATTGGCAAGCAGGCAAGCACAGGCTCTAGGGCTTTCCAAATCGCTTTTTCCCATTCTGACGGCAGCGAAACGGTTTACGACGAATACTTCCTCATGTTCATCATGGACGACAGCTCGTCAGACGTATTGAACCCAGACGTGCCGCCGTCAGCCAGGACCTACCACCCGGCGCTTGATTTTTCCCACACGACCGGAGTTGCCAGCGGGTTCTCGCCCGGCAAGAGCAACACCGTCACCTTTCAAGTGCACAACAGGGGAGACACGCCCATCCGCAATGCGGAATTCATCATTGAGCTTCCCGAAGGCATGTCCGTATTCAACGCGAGCACGGCTTCCTACGTAGGGACCATTTCTATCGGGCAAAGAGTCGGAAGGTCGTTCAACGTAATGGTCTACGACGACCTCGAAGGCGGCCGAGCATACCCCGTCACGTTGAAAGTGACAGGGACTGACAAGGCAAGCGACGCAGTAAACCTGGAGCGGACGTTCTACATACCTGTGACAGGTACAGGCTCTGGGGCAGTCAGGGATGTTGTAATCGAAAACGTGAGCCTTCCTTCGGAAGCCGCAGTGGACGAGGATTTTGCGATGACGTTCAGCGTAAGAAATTCAGGCTCCGGGTCAGTCAGGAACATCAAAGCGTACGTGGAGATGCCGGAAGGGATAATAAACAAGTCGAACGCTACGTTCGTGATTGACAGCATGAGTCCGGGCGAATCCCAGCTTTTTTCCGTGACCATGTCTGCAACCGCAGGTTCAAGCAGGAGCTATCCGATCAAGATCGCGGTCGAGCCATTAAACGGCGACCCAAGCGACGTGATTAAGTATGCCAGCATCTACGCCAAGAGCGGCGGCGAGGTTGCCAAGACACCTCAGCTCATGGTGGAGCAATACAGCTACGGTGGGAGTTCCGTCATGGCAGGCAAGGAGTTTTTCCTAAACGTGGGTTTTTTCAACACGTCAGGTAAGGAACTGTCAAACATCAAGGTAACTATATCGTCAGATGACGGGACTTTCGTGCCTGTGGACAGCAGCAATTCGTTTTTTATGGACAATGTCCCCGGCGGCGGGCACTTCTCAAAAACTTTAGTGCTGCGGGCAAAGCCTTCAGCGGAGCAGAAGACGACGGCCATAACGGTCATGATGTCCTACGAGGACGGCGATGGCGGGGCGTTCACGGCTGAGGACACCATCTCAATCCCTGTCATGCAGGCCATGCGGCTTTCGGTGGACGAGATCGTCCCGCCCTACGAGTGCTACGTCGGGTCGCCGGGCTCCTCCACCCTTCAGTTCTACAACATGGGCAAGACGACGCTGAACAACCTGATGGTCAACGCCGAAGGCGACTTCGACATCATGGAGTCAAACAGCTACTATGTGGGGAACATGGAAGGTGGCAACAGCGACAGCTATACGTTCGTGTTCATCCCCAGGGAAGTCGGCCCGATGGAAGGAAAGATAGTATTCACTTACGAGGACCTGGACGGCGAGCAGGTGGCCTACGAAGTGCCATTCCTGTTTCAGGTGATGGAAATGCCGGTGTACGAAGACATGTACCCGTGGGAACCGGAGCAAAAGCATACGCCTTGGACCTTGATAATATTCGGGATCGTCCTTGTGCTGGCGGTAGCGGGCATAATTATATGGCGAAAGGTGAGAAAAACCAGGCTCAACAAAAAACTTGAAATACAGGACGCCTACTTCAACGCCGCCCTTGACGCAGACAAGAAAGGAGCCGGCGAATGAGCAACTTCGACATACTCGAACTTTGCTTCCGCAACCTGCTCAGGCGACGGGCAAGGACTGTCCTGGCGGTTACGGGTGTAGTGGTCGGCACATGCGCGATCGTCGTGATGCTTTCCATAGGCTTCGGGCTCGCAGCCAGCTTTCAGGAGCAGATCGAGAGCTACGGGAACCTCCACATGATTGAAGTGTACAGCGGCCGCATGGGAGGGCCTGTCGCTGTTGGCAGCGACGACAGGGGGATAATAAACGACAGGAACCTAGCCAAAATCGAAAAGATAAAAGGCGTGGCGGCTGTCACGCCTGTGGCAAGCGAGTACCTCACCATAGCCATAGGGAAAAAAGTGGCGGGCACCGAAATCATGGGCGTCAAGCCCGAAGTACTGGAAAAGTTCAACTATGAGGTGCAGGAAGGCCGCCTTCTCAAGGAAACCGACAAAAACGCCATCCTCTTCGGGAACCAGGTCCCGTACTGGTTTTACGACCCGAACAACTACGTCTGGTCCGACAAGCCCACCAACGTGATGACGGACAAGATTATTTTGACTGCGAACTGGGATTACGGACGTAAGAAGACTTCCGGAAGCGGGTCAGGCCAAGACATAGTCTACAAAGAGTACAAGGTCAAGGGCATCGGGGTGCTGGCCGCTGAAAACGACCAGTCGGCCTACAGGGTGTACATGAAACTGGACGAGCTCGAAAAAATACAGGCCCAGGTTAGGAAGGAGCGGGGCGAGAGGGTGCTTCCCAGCGTGACCAAATCCTACGACCGGGCTCTTGTGTACGTGGGGAACATCAACGATTCGTCGGCTGTCAGCAAGGAGCTCCGGAACATGGAGTTTCAGACTTGGAGCCCAAGCGACTGGCTGGACGCCATGAAGCAGACCGCTAGGATGATTCAGGGCGTCCTCGGCGGCATCGGTGGAATATCGCTTTTCGTTGCAGCCCTTGGCATTACCAACACGATGATAATGTCGATCTACGAGAGGACCAAAGAAATTGGCGTCATGAAAGTCATCGGCGCAAATCTAAGGGACATCAGAAAAATGTTCCTGCTTGAAGCCGGTATGATAGGGTTCATCGGCGGCGCCCTGGGTTCAATGGTCAGCTGCCTCATCTCGCTGCTCATGAACACGGTGCTGAGGGACGTGATCGGCATGGCTCTCGGCTTTATTGGCGGCGGGTATGGGTCGTCCATATCCATAGTCCCTTGGTGGGTCGTAGTCGCTGCGCTGGTCTTCGCCACTGCGATAGGCATGGCTGCCGGGTTTTACCCTGCCAGGCGCGCGATGAACCTGAGCGCCCTTGAAAGCCTGCGAAACGAATAAAGGCAATGCCTACTCTGGTACGTAGACTACGTAGCCTCGCGGCGGCGCCCAAAAGTCAACCCGCCCCGAATCGCCAGAGTGTTTTTCTTGCGGTCTGCTCTGGTCAGCCCGGCTGTACCAGGCTGCAGGGACGAGGTGCATGTCGTGCCATTGCGTCAGGACCTCTGCGCCATTCCAATTGCTGCTGTTGTTCAGGACGAACACCAGCCCGGGCTTGCCTCCCGCGCCCGCTCGCTGCATGATGTACAGGTTGTCATCAGCAAACAGGACTTTTGCCTGGCCTGCGGCATTTTGTTCATGCACCTTTATCAGCGCGTCGATGCCGTTCTGACTGCCTGGCTGAGCTAGGTTCCAGTTGAAATAGTCCTGCCAAAACACGCATGGGTAGCCCTCGTGGGTAAGGATAAACGCGTAAGCCAGCAGCTTGTCGTTGGTAATAGGGGTGTCCCGGACCACGTCGTGGTTCTCGACGAAAGTGACGGCTTGCCCGGGGCGGTTCCAAACCAAAACCCCGTGTTCGGCCAGAGTCCGCAGGCTGAACCCATAGCCGTCGCACAAATCCCGCAAACGCCAGCGCAGCGGAAAATCAAATGCGCCTACAGGGTTGTCAGACCAGGCGTTGGTTTCGTCAAGCCATTCCCCGATTGTGCGGTCGCTGTCCCAGCATTCGCCCACTGCGTACGGCTTGAAGCTTTCACGCCCGCGCAGCGCACGGAGCTCCTGAATCGAACGGACCATCCAGCCGCCGTAGCCTTTCACCATGTCGTACCTGAAGCCGTCGAAGCCTACTTCTTCCAGCAGCCATCGCGCATAATTGATCAGCTCCGTGTAAACGTACGGCATGCGGTGGCATATGTCGGGCATGCCCTCAAACTGCCCTTCGTCCCATGTCTCGTACTGGTTCGGATGGAAGCACTTCCAGTCGCGGGGGAACTTGCCGCTCTTCGGGGAAAACTTCGTCCAGCGCATCTGCTTGTCTATAGGGTTGAGCTCCTGCTCGTCCGCTCCGCTGTTGTGGTTGAACACGAGGTCCGCATACACTTGCATCCCTAAGCCGTGGGCAGACTTGATCAAATCCAGCAGCTCGTCTTTTGTGCCGAACCACGTCGGCACACCGCCTTTCTGGTCGAACTCTCCAAGGTCGTAATAGTCGTATGGGTCGTAGCCCATCGACTTCCAGTAGGCCGCCTTGTTGGCCGGCGGGAGCCACAGCGCGGTGATGCCCGCACTTGCCAGCTCTGGAAGTTTTGACTTGACTAAAGTCCACCACTGGTTCTCGCAGTTTTCCTCTTTCGGGCAGTCCCAGTAAAAGGCTTGAAACATAACACCCATAATTCACACTCCTTTCGATATTTGCAATTACTTAATCAACTGCAGCACACCCTCCAAGGCGACGTTTGCCTGGGAAAGCATCGCCTGCGCAGACTGGGCAAGCAAGCTGTTTTTGGTAAGCAGCATCATCTCTTTTGCCATGTCCGCATCCCTGATGCGCGATTCCGCAGAAGCAAGGTTTTCGATTGACACGCTTAAATTGTTTATTGTATGTTCGAGACGGTTCTGCACCGAACCGTAGTAGGCCCTCACCGATGAAACCCGGTTGATAGAGCTCTTTATTGCAGGCAAAGCGGCTTTCGCGTCATAATACGTGCCGACGCCTGCCGCCGCCAGATTTGGCGGGCCGCTAAAGGCCCTGCATGTCATGTTGAAACGCTTTACCATCAAAACATTATAGCCGTCAGCGGTGTCGCCTATCTGCAGGGGGATCGCATCGTCGTAATCGTCTGGGTCCTCATATATGGGCTTTTGGCTTGCGACGATTTCAAAATCCGCAAGAACGCCGGTATATATTTTTCCAGCCAAGCGCTCCCCCGAGCTGCTGTACCTGTCGCCTATCCGCTTGTCGTCCACCAGGATCGTCGTTGGGGGCGTGCCCAACTGCACATCGGCAAAATGGTCAAGGTAAATCCTGCCCGTGTTGGGGTTTGTGCTGTGAAGCTGCTCTATTATTGCTGCGGCGACATCTGCCCCATTTTGTAGGCACTCGACGGAAACAGGCAAATAGTAGATGTTCCCTCCTCCCAGATGCGAAGACAGGATTTGCTCTTTTAGGTAATCGGTGCAGAATATTATGTTTATGTACTCCTCTTCGCAGGTGGCGCAGGTGATGTTGAACCCCTTGCCTACCAGAGCCTCGACTTCCGCCGCAGTGTTGATCGAAGAAAAGTCGACAACCGTGCCCGGCTGCCCGGCAAGCGTGCCGCCGCCAAAAGCCCCCGAAGCGCCCAGCAGCCCGTCCGCATACCTGACTCCGTCGACTACCCTGAAAATCGACGTAGTGCTTGTGCTTGTGGAATAAGCCCGAAACAATGCCAGCGCCCCGTTTTCCATCCGCACCGACATCCCTGCCTGCGGCCATGCAACGCCGTTCATTATGCTTATGACGTCGCCAACGCTGGTGGCGCCGGAAATGTCTATCGGGATGGCGCCTGCCCTGGTCGGCACCGTCCCCATGCAAAACTCGTACTCCCTGTAAGAAGTTCCCGTGCTTGACGTCATAACTGTAAACCCCTTGCCGACTAAGCCTCCCGGTATGTCGGCTGGCATATCCGGAAACGCTGCATACGCTTCACGGGTGAAAAGCGCGGTGCCGTTCAACAGCAGGCTTTGACCGCCTCCTGGTGCCGACCCTGTGTAGTTTACAGTCAGGCTTGACGCGTTCGTCACGCTGATGGCCGGCCTCGACCCCCCGATGGGGTACGTTATGGAGTAATTGCCGGAATTGATTATTGCTCCCGAGCCGGCGCGGCTGCTGACAGCCGTGAATATCTGAGCCTTTATCTGCGCCGGCGTCAACCCCTTGACATCGATCTGGTAGCTGCCCTGCGGATAGCTGTACAGCGCCCCTGCAGGCGGGTAGTCTGAGTTGTAAAGCGTATACGTGTATGTTGTGCTGTTTACCACTATGCTGAACCGTTTTGGCGTGTCAGTGGCAAGCAGTGCGCTGTCCTGGGGGAATACAACTTGGAAGCCGCCGCCCGACTCGTTGGTTTCTGCAATCGGGACTGTATAAGCGCCCAATTGCTCCGCTTGTACCCCTATCGGCACCGTTGACGGCGGATAGGATTCGCTGACGCTCAGCGTGCTCCATGTGCCGGCGGGCAGGCCTCCCAACTCTATGGCAAGCACGTTGCTGCTCCCCACCCATGAAGCAGAGAGGTTTGGGCTTATGCTTTGGCATGCGTCCACTATTGCGCTTCGCATTTCACCCTCCGTCATGCCCGGTTTGACATATATGACAGTGGGGCTTTCAAGCGCTTGATTGTCAGTAAAGCCAATCGTCCCCAGCGTACCGCCAACGCTTGAAATCACTATCCTGTTGTCGTTTAGGACGGCCGTGTCCACAATCGGAAACGCAACAGCCCCGAACATCCTAAAGGATACATTGGCTGTCGCAACGCTGCTGTACGCATTGCCAAGGGTTTTTGGGTAGCCGTATGCCCCTATCGTGTCAAGCGAAGTTTTTGCGATGCTGCTGACTGTGCTTCCGTTGTAGGCTGTTCCGTCGCCTTTGGCGGTGACGTAGGGGTCGGTCTGGTTTCCTCTGTCCACGTACCTCGCCACGTGGTCCTCAAGCCGCGCCGTAAGCGTCAACACGGTCTTCCCGGTATCCGGGTCGTGCTCAACTGCCACGCTGCCTGCCTCAAGCGGCGGCCTTGCGTAATTCGCTAAAAGCTTAATCGCGTCTTCCACGGTGCTCATGGGAGAAAACACTATTCGCGTGCCTTCGACGGCTCTGTCAGCGTACTCGGTAAAAGTGTACGTTGCCGTAGCGTAACCCGGCATCGATATCGATATGGATTTGCCTTCGAGGGACTTTATGTCATTGAAATCAATCGAACCGTCGAGTTCGACGCTTACGCTTGCCCTTTCCGCATTTGCAGCCTGGCCGAATTCCTGATATGGGAAATCGATGAAATCAAGCTCCCCCCACTGCTTGATCTCGTAAACGGGCACCACGCTGAAGTCAGGGACGTAGCCGATGATTTTGGGGTCTATTTCTTTGTCGAACACATGTATCCCGTTGAAATTGGTAGACAGTGATATGCGGTCAATTTCCGATTTCAATTGCTGAAATTCATCGTTCAAAGCTTTGCGGTCAACATAATCGTCGTAAATGCCGTTTGCCGCCTGCCCCGCAAGCTCCACCATGCGGCCTAGCATGGCATGTATTTCAGCGAGGGCCCCCTCTGCCGTCTGCACCAGTGAAATGCCGTTTGAAGCGTTGAACCGAGCTGTTTCCAGCCCCCTTACCTGCGCCCGCATTTTTTCAGAAACAGCAAGCCCTGCCGCGTCGTCGGCAGCACGGTTTATCCTATAGCCTGATGACAGTTTTTCTAGGTTTGCTGCCAAAGCCCTGTTGTTGCCGCCTAGCTGCCTGTAGGAATTTAAAGCCATGATGTTGTGCTGGATGATCATGATCAGGATTCCTTTCCCACGCCGAAAACGAGAGCATTCCTTTGCTCCACATATTATATCGGCAGAAAAAGGACATGGTAAAGGTCTGGTTATCGTGAAAATGGGGCGCTGGTTTTTCCCAGAGCAGGTAGCAGCATCCTTTCATATCTCAGGCTCATGGCTTGCTCAAGATACCCTTTCCTGACATCGGATATTTGATCCACCGACTGTACAATGCCAATAATACTATCCATATTGATTTTAGGGACAGTCCTTGCGACCGCTTTCGAAAGGCTGTCCGGCGGCTCGTTGAAAATATCATAGTACTGCACCCTTTTGCCGCCAACCGAATAGCTCGACCTCAAATGAAGCTCTTCTTTTTCAAAATCAGAATGCGATGAAAGAAGGTCGGTCATCATGGCATCGTCAAAGGCGGCAGAAAGTGACGACCCACAATCGTAAATCGGGGCAAAAACAACAGATCCGTCCACTTTTTCCAAAACGCCCCAGTTGTCGAAATGCCTGTCGTCATTGCCAATGAGGGCGTCAATTACGAACATGTCCCAAAAACTATCGATAATATTATCTTTGTTTTTTAGCAGCTTGCTGTTTTGTATTATGAATGTGACGTTTTCAATGCTTGAAAAAAGCTTGTCAATACTCGAAGTGATTTGGTTCGCTATTTTAGAAAACTCATACAGCACGTCACCGTTTTGGGTAAAATCCTTGCAGCCAACAACTATGCAGCTTTTACCAAATGAATCAGCAAAGTAACCCAGTGCGGTTTCCTGCGCTGCAAACCCACAGGCGCTGAATATGCTTGATCCTATGTGTTCAGAAAATTGGTTGTACTTATAGCGCAATACGTCTTTGGATTTCCTGCTAAGGACAGGGTCTGGAAATTTCAGCATATAGACCTCGCCATTGTATACAACTGTGGTTTTGCTTTCCAAACCAAGAAACTTATTGAGCTTTTCCTCGCCGTCGTTAAAGTCAATCATCAAGCAAGTCCCTCATGTGCTCCCATATCTCGTCTCGCTGAACTGGGCTCAAAAACCCCTCAACTGCCCTGTGCTTGACCGTAGAAAACAAACCCCTGCCTTTTCTTTCAAAATCAAAGCGGTTAGTCTTCGATGGGTCGTTTAGATATGTTTCATGCGCGTTGTAAAAATCCGCAAGGTCTTCAGGCAAGCTCATCATGCCTGCAAAATCGCCGGGATTGTATTTATATTTGCCATCCATGCTGTGGCCTCCCACAATCCATGCAGCGCATCATGCTGCATCGCTGATTTGCAAAACAGCCATCTTGTGGGGAACCAGCAAAATGGCTGTTTTTCTATAACTTTGGTGCGCCCGGCGGGGGTCGAACCCACAACCTACTGATTCGTAGTCAGGTACTCTATCCATTGAGCTACGAGCGCGCGTCAGTACGCTATTAATTATACAATACGAGTTCGGCAATGTCAAAATGAATTTGGCAAATTCTCTAATTTTCGATTTCGCTCTCAATTTCGAGCTCAACAGACTGCACTTTGCACGTTTTTTTCCAAAATGCCATGCCGTACAACCTGACGTGCTTAATTCCGCTGGCAAGGAAAACGTCCCTGTAGTTCTTCTCTTCAATCTGCTTCAGCGCATTCTTGCACGCGTCGGGAACGTCTTTCTGCTCTTTGGCGTGCTTGATTTCGATCACAATGCCTATGGTGGCGTCATTTTTCGTTAGCAGCAGGTCGCATCTCCCGTCGCCCGCCTCCC
>WRJV01000317.1 GCA_009778415.1 Clostridiales bacterium
CCAGCCGCAGTGCTGCTGAAAAAAGCGGCGGGGATAACGGCGGGCTCGGGAGAACCAAACAGGAAGAAAGTGGCTACCCTGACAAGGGAGCAGGTTGCAGAAATCGCAAAATTGAAGATGCCGGACCTGAACGCGGCCAACCTCGACGCCGCCACGGAGATGATCAAAGGCACAGCAAGAAGCATGGGAATAGTAGTCGAGGGTTAGATTAGGTGGGAGGTTTGAAACCGCTATCACCACAAGGAGGTAACAAAGATGCCTAAAAGAGGTAAAATTTACAAAGAATCGGCGAAACTAATCGACAAGGCGACGCTTTACGAAGTTGGCGAGGCGCTGGACCTTGTTACAAAGACAGCCAAGGCAAAGTTCGACGAAACCGTTGAAGTCCACATCAAGCTGGGCGTTGACGGCAGGCATGCCGACCAGCAGGTAAGGGGTGCTGTAGTGCTCCCGCACGGGACAGGCAAGACACACAAAGTACTAGTGTTTGCAAAAGGCCCGAAAGCCCAGGAAGCGGAAGCAGCCGGGGCAGACTACGTAGGCGCTGAGGAGTTGGCGCAAAAAATCCAGAGCGAAAACTGGTTTGATTTCGACGTGGCCGTGGCGACGCCCGACATGATGGGCATCGTGGGCAGGCTGGGCAAATTGCTGGGGCCGAAAGGCCTGATGCCAAACCCGAAATCTGGTACGGTTACCATGGACGTTGAAAAAGCGCTGCAGGACATAAAAGCAGGCAAGGTGGAGTACCGCCTTGACAAAACAAACATAGTGCATACCCCGATCGGGAAAGTGTCTTTCGGAGTCGAAAAGCTGAACGACAACTTCAACACGCTGCTTGAGGCGGTCGTCAAAGCCAAGCCTTCCGTGGCAAAAGGCCAGTATTTAAAGAGCGTTACCCTCGCGTCGTCGATGGGGCCGGGGATAAAAGTCAACCCGCAGAAAATAACGATCTAACCGGCAAGACCGGGCAAAACACACAATTTGAAAGAAAACCGTAGACAGCGGGCGCGAAAGCTTAATATCCCGCCGAGGTACAATATAAAAATATTGGCCTTGCGTTGCGGTGCAGGGCCGTTTTATTGAGTACCAAAACAAATCTTTTCAGAAAGGAGAGGAACATGTCAGTAGAAGCTCAAAAAGAGAAACAGATAATTATTGACGAAATCAAGGAAAAACTGGACAAGGCAAAAGCCGCAGTCGTCATCGACTATATCGGCATAACAGTGGCTGAGGCTGACGCGATGAGGAAGAAACTGAGAGACGCCAATGTCGACTATACCGTATACAAAAATTCGCTGGTCAAAAGAGCCCTGGAAGGGACGCCTTACGAGCCGCTGATGCAGGTTCTCGCAGGGCCGAGCGCATTCGCCATCAGCTACGAAGACGCGACCGCGCCGGCAAGGATGCTGAGCGAAGCAATCAAAGAGTATAAAAAAATGGCGTTCAAAGCAGGCATGATAGAAGGGTCGTACTACGACGCCGAAGGCGTACAGACGATAGCGACGATACCTGGGAGAGAGGGATTGATCGCGAAGTTCATGGGCAGCATACAATCGCCTGTTTCAAAACTGGTCCGCACCTTCCAAGCCATCGCGGACGCGAAAGCGGAAGCGGAACAGCCGGCTTGACAGGGGGCCGCAGCTTATTCAAGGGAAAAACAAATATTAGATAAGGAGAAATAAAAATGGATAAGGAACAAATTATTGAAGCTATAAAAAACATGACGATTTTGGAGCTGAACGAACTGGTAAAAGCGTGCGAAGAAGAATTCGGCGTATCCGCTGCCGCCCCGGTGGCTGTGCTGGGCGCAGCAGCAGCCGCAGAGGTTGAAGAGCAAACTGAATTCACGGTTGTACTTGCAAGCATAGGCTCAGAGAAGATAAAAGTCATCAAAGTGGTAAGGGAACTGACGGGGCTGGGCCTCAAAGAAGCCAAAGACTTGGTGGACAGCGCACCGCAAAACATCAAAGAGGGCGTGGACAAGGCAGAAGCCGAAGCAGTCAAGGCGAAGCTGGAAGAAGTCGGGGCAGCTGTAGAGATAAAATAGCCAGCCTCGAAAATAGCGATAAAGAGCGTGAAATGAGCACGGAGTTACTTCTGCGCTCATTTTTTTGTTTTCGGGCGTTGCATTTCGCCCAGCAGTGGGATAGAATTAGCAGCATAGGGGGTGTGCCAAATTCTTAAGCGCATTTCATACGCATATGTAGCGGTGATGAGCAGCGTGTTCTTGCTGGCTTTTCCGCCAGGAGGCTATCAGGCGATTGCAGCCTTTAAGTATAGGCTGTTTCTGCTTGTTTGCGGAGGATATTGCATTGCAGTTCTTGTTGCCCGCGCAAAGCGCTTAGCGGCGAGCGGCCCACAAGTTGGCAAAATACCTGAAGCCGTCAAGGGCATCCCCCATACGGCAAAACTCTTGCTGCTATTCCTGACCTTCACAGTGCTGTCATCCATGCTCTCAGGATACGAAGGGACACTTGTTGGGGCGTTTCGGAGAGAGGGCGCATTGACGGTGGCAATCTACGTCATAAGCTGCCTTTTCCTGTCGAAACACTGTAGCCCCAAAAGGTGGATGCTCTTTCTGATAGGCGCTTCCGTGTGCCTGTTTTGCATACTGTGCTTTGTTCAAATTGCAGGGCAGAACCCATTTTTGCTGTATCCTGCCGGCTACAACTATTATGGCGCAAACATATACTACTCGGGAGAGTATCTGGGGACAATCGGCAACACGGGGCAATGCGCTGCGTTCCTGAGCATAGCAGCCGGGGTGCTTGCGATGTCCATAATAAAGTTCGATTTCAAATCGAAGTGGCTTCTTTCGGTACCGCTGTTCATGGCGGTTTTCCTGATGAGCGAGATGAACGTCGAAGCTGGGCAGGCAGCCTTGGGGCTGGGGCTGCTGCTCATGCTCCCTGTGGCGGCCACGGACCAGAAAAGCCTGGCCAACACGCTCTTTGTTATTGCGATAACTATCTTGGCATTCAGCCTGCAGCTCTTTGCCGCCGCAATAGTTGCCGGCGCACTCGGGGTGGCCGTCGCAAAAGCCAATGCCTTGGCAAGAATCCCCACGCGATGGTACAGGGTGAGTGCTGTCGCCGTGGTCTTGTCTGCTTTGTGCATTGCCTTTCTTTTCCTATGGTTTTACAGTGGGGACAAGTCAGGGATGTTGTATGAAGCGTCCGAAGCGCTTCACGGCAGGTGGGACGATTCCTTTGGCACGTGGCGGATATTCATCTGGAGGAATGTCATTTCTGAGTTGCCGGGCAACCTGCTGCTTGGGACAGGGCCAGACACCTTGGGCTATTGGAACTTGGAGCTGTACGAGCGCACAAGCGAAGAACTCGGCACAATCATAACGGCGCGAATTGACGCGGCGCACAACGAATACCTTCAAATCCTCGCTTGCGGCGGCATCCTCTCGCTGGTATGCTATCTTGGCGCACTGCTGCATGCGGCGGCAAGGTGGTTTGTCTCTCCGGGCAACAAGCTGTCAGCAGTCGCCGGGGCAGGGGCGCTGTTTTACTGCATACAGGCTTTCTTTGGCATATCGTCCTGCGTTTCCGCGCCTTTCTTTTGGACGGCGTTGGCATTCTTGATGCATGCTGATGACCACGCGGAAGGAAAGCAAGCAGAAAAAAATTGACATACCTTAATTTACTTTATATAATAGTATTAAAGATGGGCAACGGCGTGTGCCTATCAAGCGTTGAAACATAGCAGCGTACCGGCAAGCCTTGTTGTGTGGAGCTTTCGAGAGGGGTTGTGCAGTGAAACCTCAAACCGGAGTAGGCAATATGCCGAAGGAAAATGCTCAAAGCCGCTTCAAATGAGGCGGCTTTACTACTGAAAGGGCAAATTAATGGACAAATTGTTGGCGTGTGCGAAATCGTTTGAAAAGCTATTCGACATAAATTACCATATAATAATCGGAAGAAAGGGGAAAACTGTTGATTTGAAAATAGGTTTTGAACCATTGGATTTTCACCATCTTATCGGAATACACAAACTCAAGGATTTACGAATATCAAGGGCAAGTCGTGAAGATGTTTTTAAGAGTGTTCTTTCAGGGGAGATTCCTCTATCGCATATAATGGTAAGCCGATATTACGGCAATATACATAACCGAATAGAACCTTTTACTGATATCGAGCAAATATTTGACGCAAATCGGCTTGTCTTTCGATACAATGAAAAGCAGCAAAAATACTCAATTATAGAAGCGGAATATCTGCTCTCTACGCCGTATATCAACACCGACATTTATTTTTTTATTGATAAACGGGAAGGGACCGACATATATTTTTGCCGTTCTTTCTTTCCAAAAGGGCAAAGGGAGTACACCGCAGGACAAACAGTGTATACTATGCTTTTCAAGGAGAAAATCACTATAAGCACTGGTGAAAAACAAGTGCAGTATGACCGCCTTTCGCCTTTAGAAAAAGATTATTAGAGTGGCATGAGTGCAAAATCAGAAATTAAATAATTTTACAGTGGCACGGGCATAATGAACTTCTATCCGGGAAACGGAATCCTACAAAGCAAAATCGCAGAAGGCGCAACAACATGGTACTGCTACGAGTACGGGCAAGCCGTAAAAGAGCTTGACAGCGGCGGCGGCGTGAGGATCAGAAAAAAAATAAAAATTCTTCTTGACCTGTTGACGATTTTATGATATCATAATAGACTGCCGTACAATACAATTGTTTTTAATACAAGGAGTGATGATTATGCCCCAGCCCGTCCAACTAGGGAGAAAAACACGTATCAGTTATTCCAAAATTGACGAAGTGGCAGACATGCCAAACCTCATCCAAATTCAAATTGAATCGTACAACTGGTTTATAAATGAAGGACTCAGGGAAGTATTTGAAGACATTTCACCCATAAAGGATTATGCAGGAAATTTAGTTTTAGAGTTTATCGACTATTCAGTCACCGACCCACCAAAATACGAACAAGAGGAATGCAAAGAACGGGACGTAACCTACGCCGCCCCTTTGAAAGTGAGGGCAAGGCTCGTCAACAAAGAAACAGGTGAAGTAAAGGAACAGGAAGTGTTCATGGGCGATTTCCCGCTCATGACCGAAAAAGGCACTTTCATTTATAACGGGGCTGAAAGGGTCGTTGTTACCCAGCTTGTCAGGTCGCCGGGGCCCTACTACGACGTGACCGTGGACAAATCAAACAACAGGCTGTTTTCGACTACGATTATCCCGAACAGGGGCGCATGGCTCGAGTACGAAACCGACTCAAACGAGATTATTTCAGTGAGGGTGGACCGCACCAGGAAACAGCCGGTGACGACATTGATGCGCGCGCTGGGGTTCGGGTCCGACGCAGAGATACGGGAGATATTCGGTGATGACGTAAGGCTTGCCAAAACCCTTGAAAAGGACACGACCGACAATTACGAGGACGGCCTCAAGGAGATATACAAGAAATTGAAGCCAGGCGAGCCACCCACCGTGGAGAGTGCAAAGGCTTTGCTCGACTCGTTGTTTTTCGACCCCAAAAGGTACGACCTGGCCAAGGTCGGAAGATATAAATACAACAAGAAGCTTGGATTGTCCAACAGGATAATGGGGGTCGTTGCGGCAGACGACGTAATCGACCCGGACACCGGTGAAATACTGGTGGAGAAAAATCAGAGAATATCCAGGGACATGGCATACACCATTGAAAACGCAGGGGTGGAGCATATCTTTGCGTATGGGAAAACCGACGACAGCGTCGTTACAAAGATAATCGGGAACAACTTTGTGGAACTGGCTGCCCACGTGGATTTCGACGTTTCGGGCATCAGCGTACCAGGCAAAGTCCACTACCCCGTGCTGAAACAGATACTCGCCGAAAACAGCGGCGAGGATTCAATAAAAGAAGCTTTGGTAGCGCGAAAAAGCGATTTGTCGCCAAAGCACATCGTCATCGACGACATCATCGCATCGATAAGCTACATCCTCAATTTGAACTGCGGGATAGGCAACGTGGACGACATCGACCATTTGGGCAACAGGAGGCTCCGCACGGTAGGCGAGCTTTTGCAGAACCAGTTCAGGATAGGCCTTGCCAGGATGGAAAGGGTCGTCAAAGAGAGGATGACTATTCAGGACATAGAAGTCACTACGCCGCAGGCCCTGATGAACATCCGCCCGGTCACGGCGGCGATAAAGGAATTCTTCGGGAGCTCCCAGCTCTCGCAGTTTATGGACCAGACGAACCCCCTTGCCGAGCTCACACACAAGCGGAGGCTTTCGGCATTGGGCCCTGGAGGGCTTTCAAGGGAAAGGGCAGGGTTTGAGGTGAGGGACGTCCACCATTCCCATTACGGGAGGATGTGCCCGATAGAGACGCCTGAAGGCCCGAACATCGGCCTTATCGGTTCCCTTACTACATATGGCAAGATAAACGAATACGGATTCATCGAGACGCCGTACAGGCTTGTGGACAAAGCAGCCGCGAAAGTGCTGGACACGATAGTGTACCTTACAGCCGACGAAGAAGAAATGCTGATAATCGCCCAGGCGAACGAACCCTTGGATTCGGAAGGGCGCTTCGTCAACCACAGAGTCGCGTCGAGGGGCGCCGGCGGGGAAATAGACCTGGTGCCGAGGGAAATGGTAGACTATATGGACGTGTCGCCAAAACAGGTTGTGTCCGTTGCGACTGCCATGATACCGTTCCTTGAAAACGACGACGCAAACCGGGCATTGATGGGCTCGAACATGCAGCGCCAAGCGGTGCCCCTGCTGGTAACGGAGACCCCCATTGTCGGAACCGGCATGGAATACAAAGCGGCAAAAGACTCCGGAGTTGTCGTCCTTGCCAAGAACGCAGGCACTGTCGAATACGTAGATGCCACAGCGATCAAAATCAGGCGCGACGACACCGGCGGGCTTGACACATACAATTTGCTCAAATTCAAGCGTTCAAACCAAGCAACGTGCATCAACCAGAAACCCATAGTCTTCCACGGCGAGCGGGTCGAGGCCGGCGAAGCCATCGCGGACGGCCCGTCAACGGCAAACGGCGAAATCGCCCTCGGGAAAAACCTCTTGGTCGGGTTCATGACTTGGGAAGGCTACAACTACGAGGACGCGATCATCCTCAACGAAAGGCTCATCATGGAGGACCACCTCACTTCGATTCACATCGAGGAATACGAAGCTGAGGCAAGGGACACGAAGCTTGGGCCGGAAGAAATAACCAGGGACATTCCCAACGTTAGCGAGGACGCTTTGAGGGACCTGGACGAGGAAGGCATCGTCAGGATTGGCGCGGAGGTCACATCCTCAGACATACTCGTGGGCAAAGTGACGCCAAAAGGCGAAACCGAGCTGACCGCTGAAGAAAGGCTGCTCCGGGCGATTTTCGGGGAGAAGGCGAGGGAAGTCAGGGACACGTCGCTGAGGGTGCCCCACGGGGAAACGGGTATCGTGGTCGACGTAAAGGTGTTTTCAAGGGAAAACGGCGACGAGCTGCCCCCGGGCGTGAACAAGCTTGTAAGGTGCTACGTCGCAACAAAAAGGAAAATAAGCGTTGGGGACAAAATGGCCGGGAGGCACGGCAACAAAGGGGTCATATCCAGCATCCTTCCAGAAGAGGACATGCCGTTCCTTGAGAACGGGGAGGCGCTCCAAGTCATGCTCAACCCACTCGGGGTGCCGTCCAGGATGAACGTGGGCCAGGTCCTCGAAGTACACCTTGGCCTGGCGGCCAAGCAAAAGGGCTGGTACATATCGACGCCCGTATTCGACGGGGCGAACGAGTACGACATCATGGACCTGCTTGACGAATGCGGGTACCCGAGGAGCGGCAAGCTTGTCCTTCGGGACGGAAGGACCGGGGAGGCTTTTGACAACCCTGTCACCGTGGGCTACATGTACATGCTGAAGCTTCACCATTTGGTCGACGACAAGATACACGCAAGAAGCACAGGACCGTATTCGCTGGTTACGCAGCAGCCCCTCGGGGGCAAAGCCCAGTTTGGCGGGCAGCGCTTCGGTGAGATGGAGGTGTGGGCGCTCGAGGCATACGGGGCGTCGTACACCCTTCAGGAAATACTCACGGTCAAATCCGACGACATAGTAGGGCGTGTAAAGACCTACGAATCAATAGTGAAAGGAGAAAACATCCCCGAACCCGGGATTCCTGAATCTTTTAAAGTGCTGATAAAAGAGATGCAAAGCCTTGGGCTTGACGTAAAAGTGCTGTCAGAAGACAACGAGGAGATTGAGATCAAAGAATCTGCCGATCTAGAGGGCTTGCCAAGCATTGAAAACATCATCGAAGTTGGGGCTGAGTACGCTGATGAAGACGAGCTGTTCAACGACCTTGGGCTAGCCGACGACCTTGAGAACTACGCCGACGACGAAGACGACTTGGACGACCCGGGCGAAGATTTTTCTGATGAATTGTAGATGGGGGGAGATTTTACTTGAGCGACAAAATGAATTTCAACTATGAACTGAACAATTTTGAGTCATTGCAGATAAGCCTCGCTTCAACGGAAAAAATACTGAGCTGGTCCCACGGCGAAGTGACAAAACCCGAAACGATCAACTACAGGACGCTAAAACCAGAAAAAGAAGGGCTTTTCTGTGAAAAGATATTCGGGCCCACGAAGGACTGGGAGTGCCATTGCGGGAAATACAAGCGTATCAGGTACAAGGGCATCGTCTGCGACCGCTGTGGGGTCGAAGTGACCAAAGCAAAGGTGAGGAGAGAGCGGATGGGCCACATCGAGCTCGCTGCGCCCGTCTCCCACATATGGTATTTCAAAGGCATACCCAGCAGGATGGGCCTAGTGCTTGACATTTCGCCCAGAAACCTTGAGAAAGTGCTGTATTTTGCTGCGTACATCGTGACAGACCCTGGCGAGAACACGGACCTTGGCTACAAAGAAGTCTTGAGCGAGCAGCAGTACAGGGACGCAAAAGACAAGTACGGGACAGCATTCAAAGCGGCTATGGGCGCGGAAGCCATCCGCGAGCTGCTGATGCAAATCGACCTTGTGGCGCTTTCGGAGGACATGAGAAAAAAACTAAAGGAAGCTTCAGGGCAAAAGAAGATCAGGATTGTCAGGAGGCTTGAGGTCATCGAGGCCCTCCGCCTTTCAGGCAACAAGCCGGAGTGGATGATAATGGAAGTGCTGCCGGTGATACCGCCTGACCTGCGCCCCATGGTGCAGCTGGACGGCGGGCGTTTCGCCACGTCTGACCTAAACGACTTGTACAGAAGGGTAATAAACAGGAACAACAGGCTCAAGAGGCTCCTTGAGCTGGGTGCCCCGGACATTATCGTCAGGAATGAAAAGAGGATGCTCCAAGAAGCGGTGGACGCCCTCATCGACAACGGAAGAAGGGGCAGGCCGGTGACCGGGCCAGGGTCCAGGCCGCTAAAATCCCTGTCAGACATGCTCAAAGGCAAGCAGGGCAGGTTCAGGCAAAACCTCCTCGGGAAACGCGTAGACTATTCGGGCAGGTCCGTAATAGTGGTAGGCCCCGAGCTGAAGTTCTACCAGTGCGGGCTGCCAAAGAAGATGGCGCTGGAACTCTTCAAGCCGTTCATCATGAAGAAGCTCGTGCAGAACGGCCACGCGCACAACATCAAGAGCGCAAAGAGGATGGTGGAAAAGATAAAGACAGAGGTATGGGACGTCCTGGATGAAGTAATCAAGGAGCACCCGGTGCTTTTGAACCGCGCGCCGACGCTGCACAGGCTGGGGATACAGGCTTTTGAGCCTGTGCTGGTGGAAGGCAAGGCCATAAAGCTCCACCCGCTGGTCTGCACCGCCTACAACGCGGACTTCGACGGCGACCAGATGGCTGTCCACGTGCCGCTGTCCGTGGAAGCTCAGGCAGAAGCGCGGTTCCTGATGCTTTCCGTAAACAACATCCTCGCGCCGAAAGACGGCTCGCCGATAACGACTCCGACCCAGGACATGATCCTGGGCAGCTACTACCTGACCCACCCTGGCGTCGAGGAAAGGAACACGGACGCAGAGAAGGGCGACGGGAAGATATTCACCGACTACAACGAAATGCTCATGGCGTACCAAAACGGCGTCGTTGGCCTCCACGCGAAAGTCAAGGTGAGGAAGTTCGCTGAAAACGACAAGCGCGGCAAGCTTGTCGAGTCCACAGTGGGGCGTTTCATATTCAACGAAAAAATACCGCAATACCTGGGGTACGTGGACAGGGATACAGACCCGTATTCGCTGGAAGTGGATTTTCTCTGCGACAAGAAGAAGCTGGGCCAGATTATCGAAAGGTGCTACAGGGTGCTGGGCAACACCGGCACGGCAATCATGCTCGACCACATCAAGGACATGGGCTTCCACTATTCCACGGTCGGCGCGATTACTATAAGCATCTCGGACATGAAAATACCTGAAGAAAAAGACAGGATCATAGACGAATCAGAAAAACTCGTTGAAAAATACGAATCGGCTTACCGCAAGGGGCTCGTTTCCAACCAGGAAAGGTACGAGAAGGTAATAAGCATCTGGAACAGGACGACGGAGGACGTCGCTGACGCGCTTATGGGTTCCCTTGGCACTTTGAACAACCTTTACATCATGGCGCATTCCGGCGCAAGGGGGAGCAAAAATCAGATAAGGCAGATCGGCGGCATGCGCGGGCTCATGGCCAACGCGTCGGGCAGGACGATAGAAATCCCCATAAAGGCGAATTTCCGCGAAGGGCTTTCAGTCTTGGAGTACTTCATTTCCACAAACGGCGCGAGGAAAGGGCTTGCCGACACGGCGCTCAGGACCGCCGACTCAGGGTACCTTACCAGGAGGCTTGTCGACGTCTCCCACAACGTGATAGTCCGCGAGTTCGACTGCGGCACCGACGAAGGCATCGAGGTCAGGGCGTTTACGGACGGGAAGGAAGTGATAGAGCCCCTCAAGCTCCGCATAGTGGGAAGGACTTCGCTGGCAGACATATACGACCCGAACACCGGAGACCTGATAACGGAGCAAAACGAAGAAATTTCGGAATATGCAGCCGAAAGGATAGAGGCCTGCGGCATAGAGGCGGTCGCAATCCGTTCAGTCATGACATGCCACAGCCAGACCGGCATCTGTGCCAAATGCTATGGCAGGAACCTTGCGACGGGCGAAAGCGTGAACATCGGGGAAGCTGTAGGCATCACGGCGGCCCAGTCCATCGGCGAGCCTGGAACGCAGCTGACGATGAGGACTTTCCATACGGGGGGCGTTGCCGGGAGCGACATAACCCACGGCCTTCCGAGGGTCGAGGAGTTGTTTGAGGCAAGAAAACCAAAAGGTATCGCAGAAATATGCGAAGCGGACGGTACGGTGGTATCGATAGAAGCCAGAAAAGACAACAAAACCGAGATCAAGATAAGGGGCGAGGAAGAGCGCGTCTACGTAATACCGTACGGCGCAAGGCTCAACGTAAAAGAAGGCGACTACATAAGCGCCGGCGGGCAGATCACGAGAGGCCCACTAAACCCCCACGACATACTCAGGCTCAACGGGGTTGAAGGGGTGTACCAGTACTTGCTGAAAGAAGTCCAGCGCGTGTACAAACAGCAGGGCGTGGACATCAACGACAAGCACGTAGAAGTGATAGTGAGCCAGATGCTCTCCAAATTCAGGATAGAGGACGCGGGAGACACCACGCTTCTGCCGGGCGGGCTCTACAGCAAATTCGAGATAGACGACGCGAACGAGGAAGCTGGCGTTAGCGGCGGCGAAGAGGCTACGGCGAAGAGGGTGCTCCTTGGAATCACAAAAGCGTCCCTTGCCACAAATTCGTTCCTGTCTGCGGCATCGTTCCAAGAGACCACGAGAGTCCTTACCGACGCGGCGATAAAAGGGAAAAACGACAAGCTGCTCGGGCTGAAGGAAAACGTCATCATAGGGAAGCTCATCCCTGCGGGCACCGGCATGAGGAGGTACAAGAACATCGAGGTGGATTACGGCGTGAACACGGAGCTCATGGAGGCGGACGTCGAAAGAGACGAGGACGAAGAAGACGATGAGTTCATCGAGCTGGGCGAAGCGGACGACCTGTTTGCGGCAGAGCCTATGTATGAAGCCGAAGCATCAGAAATCATAGAGCTCGAATAAATATTAATTGACACATACCTCTATTTTGTGATACAATTTTTATCGGTTTTAAATTTGGGCTGAACCAAATTTGAACATAAAATAAAGAGGAAAGGAGAAAAATATGCCGACAATCAATCAACTGGTACGTGACGGAAGAGAAAGCGCAGTGAAAAAATCCAACGCCCCGGCTTTGCTAAAAGGGTTGAACACCATCAGAAGGCGGCCCACGGACGTGGAAGCCCCGCAGAAAAGGGGAGTGTGCACTTCGGTCAAAACGGTCACCCCCAAAAAGCCCAATTCGGCGCTTAGGAAAGTGGCAAGGGTCAGGCTTACAAACAACATTGAAGTGACAGCTTACATCCCCGGGATCGGGCACAACCTTCAGGAGCACAGCGTGGTCCTGATCAGGGGCGGAAGGGTCAAGGACCTCCCCGGCGTAAGGTACCACATCATCAGAGGCACCCTAGATGCTTCCGGCGTAGCAAACAGAGGGCAGGCCCGTTCAAAATACGGAGCAAAGCGGCCCAAGAAGAAGTAAGAGAAAATCGGGAAACAGTGCCCATTGATATAAAAAATCATGTGCGCCGCGGCACCGGGGACGGTGTCGAGTACCGAATTAGGCAAGGAGGGAAGAGAAGTGCCAAGAAAAGGTAGTGTACCAAAGAGAGAAGTGCTTCCTGATCCGATTTACGGAGACGTCGTCGTGGCAAAACTGATCAACAGCATCATGCTTGACGGCAAAAAGGGCGTAGCTCAGACGATAGTCTACGACGCGTTCAAGACTATTGAAAAGCAGTCAGGGCAGAACCCTTTGGAAGTGTTTTCAAAAGCGATGAACAACATCATGCCTGTGCTTGAAGTCAAGGCAAGGCGCGTAGGCGGCGCCAACTATCAGGTTCCGGTGGAGGTCAGGGAAGACAGGCGCCAGACTCTGGGGCTAAGGTGGCTCACGAAATACACCAGGGCCAGGGGCGAGAAGACGATGGCAGACAGGCTGGCCAGGGAGCTGATGGACGCGTCAAACAACACCGGCGCGTCAGTAAAGAAAAAAGAGGACACCCACAAGATGGCGGAAGCCAACAGGGCGTTCGCACATTACAGGTGGTAAAAGGTCTGTTGACAAATCGTAGAAAGGAGGAATTGGACATGCCAAGGGCTTTCCCCTTAGAAAAGACCAGGAACATAGGCATTATGGCCCACATAGACGCCGGGAAGACGACGACTACCGAGAGGATTTTGTTTTACACCGGCAAGACCCACAAGCTGGGAGAAGTGCATGAAGGCGCGGCTACCATGGACTGGATGGAACAGGAACAGGAACGCGGCATCACAATAACCTCTGCTGCTACTACGGCGCAATGGAACGACACCAGGATCAACATAATCGATACTCCGGGGCATGTGGATTTTACGGTAGAAGTAGAGCGCTCCCTCCGGGTTTTGGACGGAGCGGTTACAGTTCTTTGTGCAAAAGGCGGCGTCGAGCCGCAGTCCGAGACTGTTTGGAGGCAGGCGGAGAAATACAGCGTGCCGAGGATGATTTTCATCAACAAGATGGACATCACCGGCGCGGATTTCTTCAGGGTCACCCAGATGGTAAGAGACAGGCTGAAGGCAAACGCTGTGCCGATTCAAATACCGATAGGCGTTGAAGACAGTTTTGAAGGAATTGTCGATTTAGTTGAAATGAAAGCTGAAATTTACCATGACGATTTGGGGAAGGAATACTCCATCAATGAAATACCGGAGCACCTGATCGGACAGGCAAATGAATTCAGGGAAAAGATGGTTGAAGCCGCAGCAGAAGCGAACGAAGAAATTATGGTCAAGTTTCTTGAGGGCGAGGAGATAACAAAAGAAGAGCTGAAGCAGGCTATAAGGAAAATGACTGTGGAAGGCAGGATGATCCCCGTGACGTGCGGTTCGTCGTACAGGAACAAGGGGGTTCAGATATTGCTGGACGCGATTGTGGACTACATGCCTTCGCCCCTCGACATCCCGGCGATAAGGGGTGTCAGCCCCAAAACCGAGGAAGAAACTGAAAGGGCCGCAGACGACGACGGGCCGTTTTCAGCATTGGCGTTCAAGATAATGGCAGACCCTTTTGTCGGCAAGCTGGCATTTTTCAGAGTTTATTCAGGTTCTATAAAATCAGGGTCTTACGTTTACAATTCGACCAAAGACAAAAAGGAGCGGCTCGGAAGGGTCTTGCAGATGCACGCGAACAAGAGGGAAGAGATCGAAGAGGTTTTTTCCGGAGACATTGCCGCAGCAGTAGGGCTCAAGGACACGACGACAGGCGACACGCTTTGCGACGAAAAGCGCCCTGTAATACTTGAATCCATGCAGTTCCCCAACCCGGTCATAGAAATCGCCATAGAGCCAAAGACAAAAGCCGGGCAGGACAAGATGGGCATCGCCCTGTCGAAGCTGATGGAGGAAGACCCCACGTTCAAGACTTACACCAACGAGGAGACGGGTCAGACGATTATCGCCGGAATGGGCGAGCTCCATCTCGAAATCATCGTTGACAGGCTGCTTCGCGAATTCAAAGTCGAAGCGAACGTCGGCAAACCGAGGGTTTCGTACAAAGAGACGTTCTCAGAGCCTGCGGACGTGGAGTACAAGTACGTCAAACAGACGGGCGGGCGCGGCCAGTACGGCCACGTCAAGATTAAAACTTGGCCAAAGGCCCCCGGATCGGGGTTTGAGTTCAAAAACTCCATCGTCGGCGGCGCTATACCAAAGGAATACATCCCCAAAATCGAAGACGGGATAAAAGAGGCGATGCTCAGCGGGCCGCTTGCGGGCTTTCAGGTGGTCGACGTGGGCGTAGAGCTTTACGACGGGTCGTACCACGAAGTCGACTCTTCGGAGCTGGCGTTCAAGGTTGCCGCAAGCCTGGCGTTCAGGGAAGCCGGCAAAAAGGCGAAACCGGTGCTGCTTGAGCCGATCTTCAAGGTGGAAGTCACCGTGCCGGAAGAAAACATGGGGGACATCATTGGAGACATCAGTTCGAGGAGGGGCAGGATAGAAGGCTCGGACATCAGCGCAGGGGCTTCGGTAATCAAAGCTCAAGCACCGCTTTCGGAGATGTTCGGATATGCGACGGACCTCAGGTCAAAGACCCAAGGAAGGGGCGTTTACACGATGCAGTTCGACCATTTCGAAAAACTGCCGGACAATTTGCTTGAACGGACGGTGAAGTAGGGCTTGGTGCGCCTGCGCGCGAAACATTATAATTAATATGATTGAAAGTTAAGGAGAGGATAAAAAAATGGCGAAGCAAAAATTTGAAAGGACAAAACCGCACCTCAACATCGGGACCATAGGCCACATCGACCACGGGAAGACGACCC
>WRJV01000318.1 GCA_009778415.1 Clostridiales bacterium
TTGAAGTCGTTTCCATGTGCGACGCCCTCCTGTGATGAAACTGTTCAATACGATTATACAAATAAAAAGAATGAAAGTCAATCCTATAATGAAGTGATATTATTCTATAACGACATTTCATCTTGACTTAAGGGGACCTCTAAGAACACACTTTTTGATTGAGCAACGGCCGAATTCAAAACAGGCATCAATGTTTACTGACGCGGACGAGGAAACTTCAGCAAAACACGAAGCAGCGCCGCTAATTTTTGGCGCGTTTTCGGAAAATGGGCGCAAAAACCCCTTAGAGTTGAACCTCTGGTTTTTTCACCGACGCCAAATAAGCGTACCTGCTTAGGTTGTATGCCAAATTCTTAAGCCCGATGGTGCATTGCGCCCTCGTTTTCCCGATGCAGCGCATGTACATGCCGCCCATGGAATTCGTCATGTGCCCGAAAACGTGTTCAACCCGGGCGCACACCTTGGATTTTTCCCTGTTCCCGTCTTTTTGAGCCTCCGTCAGGGGGCGGTTCCTGTAGCCTTTTTCATTTGTCTTCAGCTTCACCAAAGGGTTCTTTTCGTGGATTTCAGCATGCAGGCCTTCCCCGCAGTACGCGCTGTCGGCGCGGATCTCCTTGTCCTTTTCGTCGACGAGGCTGCCCTGCCGGGCCGCCACGCCGCAGTTTTCCATTTGAGACGCAAACAGGTCGAAAAGCTCCCGTTCCGCGCCGCTTTTCGCCAAGTTCTCGCGGAACAGCCACACCGTTTTAGCGTCCGGCACCTTGTCGCCAAGGCACAGCCCTAAAAAACGCTGGAAGCTCAGCCTGTCGTTTATCATGTATTCCGTTTTGTCGTCGGCTATGTTGTACCATGCCTGCAGCAGTAGTATCTTGAACATCAGCACGCAGTCCCACGGCGGGCGGCCCCCTTTGCCCCGCGCCTTTTTTCGGAACGCCTTGTTCAAAATTGGGCGGAACATCTCCCAGTCCACCGCTTTTGATATTTTTTCGAGCGGGTCGCCCATTTGGCTCAACCTTTTCAGCCGCTCGTCCTCGTAAAAAAACCCCATCTGTTTCATGCCAATATTTTACCACGAATTTCCATTTTTGTAAATAGGGTTTTTAGAGGTCCCCATAGCATATTAAACAGCCAAATGCCATAAAATATGAAGAAAGATTCAGAGAGCCCTGAGTTCAAAATGAACTACATAAGCGAATTTCAACCAATAAAAAACAACGGAATGATTCGAATCTGTCCTTCCATTTATTGTCACCACTTCACCCAACGAACAAATCCGAACCCGTCGCCCACCGGTACAATCGGCGAACGGCAGGGTTCGGATTTGACACAATCTGGCGGAGAGACTGGGATTCGAACCCAGGGTCCTGTTAAGGACACGGCATTTCGAGTGCCGCACGATCGACCACTCTGACATCTCTCCAAGCTTTCCATAATTCAGTTTTTATCCGACAAAAGGAATTATACCACGGCAGCTTCCATTTTGCAATTAGAATTTACTGCCTACCGCCACTCATCGACCAACCCAAAAAAACTGCGCTCGACATCATGCATCTGGGCATACCGCCCACCCGATTTGAGCAATTCGGCTTCGGTGCCATGCTCCACAATGCGCCCATGCTCCATGAAAAGGATGTTGTCCATAGTGGAAAGGCCATAGCTGTCATGAGTGACATAAAGAATTGTTTTGTCAACCCACCATTTGCTCAAAGCCGAAAAAATGCTGTCGCGGTTTTCTGCATCGAGGCTCTGCGTCGCCTCGTCCAATATGACCAGCGGAGCGTCCTGAAGGAAAAGCCGCGCCAGCGCCAGCCGCTGCCGCTGCCCGGCAGAAAGCTTGTAGCCGTTCTCCCCCACCAAGGTGTTGTAGCCCTCGGGCAGCTCTTCGATAAACTCGTCCAAACGGGCTTTCGCAACGGCGTCATGCAGCTCCTGTTCGCTGGCCCCCTCCTTTGCTATCAGTATGTTGCCGCGTATCGAATCGTGGAAGATGTAGGGCCGTTGTTCCAGATAACCGATGTGCTGCCGCAATTGAGAGCGGTCTATGTCTTTGAGTTCCACTCCTCCGCATTTTATGCCCCCCTTGTCATAGGGCAAAAATCCGATCAGCAGGTTCAATAGCGTCGTCTTCCCTGCGCCGGAGCGTCCGAGCAGCGCTGTTTTGGAGCCTGGCTTCAACGTGAATGATATGTCATTAAGCAGCGCTTCGCCTTTTTCATACGCAAAGCAAAGGTGCGCTGCGGATAGCCCTTCCTCAGAAGGCATGCCACCCTTCCCTTCATACTCATGCTCCTGCGGCCTTGAGGCAGCCTCGTCCATCCCAGCCATTGCCCCTCGTGATTGGTCAAGGTATTCCGTCATCGCTGCCACTGGCTGCAGGGACTCGAAGGATGCCCACACAGCCCATATTACGCTGGCCAGCAACAGGCTGCTGACTTTCCCTTCGGCTACTAGCGGTGCCATGATAACCAAGGAGGCAAACAGGGCAAGGTTGGCCAGCAGAGAGGACAACACTGCGGCAAAACTGTTCCAAACGCCGATGTAGCGCTGCTCCTGCGCCGCAGCCCGCCCATAACCCTCGATTGAACTGAGCCGCTGGCTTGCAGTGCCGTAAACCTGCTGATCCGCCATGCCGTTTATGTAATCGTAAACCGCTTCGCTGTAGCCCTGCCTGTGGGCACTTAAGTCTGTGCGCTTGCCCGCCAAAAGCATCCGCAGCATGTACGGGAAAACCAACCCGCCCAATACGAAAAACGCGCTCAGGGCAAACGCCAGCTTCCAGCTGAAAAAACACAAGAATACAGAAACCAAAACCCAAACAAACAGGGCCTGCGCCGGCACAGTCAACGCACGAAGGTAAAAGTACTTGAGGACGTCCACATCCTCTATGATATGCTTGAATACACGGCCCATGCCTAGCTTTTGCAGCGACACATAGGAAAGCTTCTCCATCTGGTCGTAATACCAGAGCCGCAGGTTGGAAAGGATGCGGAAAGTCACGTCGTGGCTGATGTAGCGCTCCGCGTAACGCAGCACGGCCCGGCTTATGCCGAAAAAGCGGACTGCCACTATCGCTGTCATCAAGTCGAGCAGCGGAGGCTGCAGCGAAGCGCAGCTTATCAGGTATGAAGAAAAGCCCAGCAAGGCTATGTTTGCTATAATCGCTGAAGCCGACAGAACGCACGAGCCCGTAATAATGGCCGCATAGCGCCGGCACAGCCCCAGCATCCTGGCAACAGCAGCGCCTTGCGCCGATGCCTGAACGTGCGGCGTTTCTGGCGCCGCAGACGGTGCTTCATGAGTAATAGTCGGCGCTTCAATAGCAACAGCCGGTTCTTCAATAGCAGTAGCCGGTGCAGCAGGCGCTGCGCCAGCAGAAATACCGAGCTGTTTTTGCAGTTCAGACGCCTTGCCAAACTGGATCACCTGCCCATACTCCATCACTAAAATTTTATCCATGCCTCCCAGCGTCTGCAGCCTGTGCGCGATCGCTATCACAGTTTTTCCCTTGCTGAGGCGGGCCAAAGCCAGCTGCAACAGGCAGTCGTTTTCCCAGTCAACGTTGCGAGTGGCCTCGTCCAGCAGGACCACCGGGGCATCCTTCAAGCAGGCGCGGGCGATTGCAAGCATCTGCCGCTCCCCTCCTGAAAGGGACTGACCACCCTGCCCTACCGGCGTCTCATAGCCCTGCGCCAAACGGCAGAACAAGTCGTGCGCACCTAGGTCGCGGCACAGCGAAACAACTTCCTCGTCGCTGGCTTTGCAGTTCCCTACGCGGATGTTGTCCATGACCGTGCCTTTGAAGAGGTAAGGGTCTTGGGTCACAAAAGCTATCTGGTGCCTGAGAGCGGTTGCTCCCAAGTCGCCCAGAGGCTGGCCGCCCATGGTTATCGCGCCGGAATCCGGGCGCAAAAAACCTGCCAGCATATGCATGAGCGTCGTCTTTCCGCTGCCGGAAGCGCCCACCAGCCCTAGCTTTTCCCCCGCTTTCAGGGAAAAGCTTACCCTGTCCAGAGCCGCCGCCCCTTCTTCGTAGGCAAAGGAAACGTTGTCGAATTCGATGGCTGCATCCCCGTCAAACGCCGCAGTCCCCACGCCAATGCCGCCGTCCTCCTGCGCAAGCAAGGCAAACATGCTTTTCGCAGCAGCGGCACCGTTCAAGCTGTTGTGGTACTGTGTGCTCAGGGAACGCAGCGGAAGATAGAACTCCGGCGCCAAAAAAAGCAGAAACAGGGCGCTCCGAAAATCGATAGCCCCGTAAACCAGTCTGAGCCCAAGGCCCACGGATATCAGCGCGATTGAGATAGTGGTAAGCATTTCCAGCACGAGGGCTGACAGGAACCCCCACTTCAGAACCTGCAGGTTGGTTGAGCGGAAATCCTCGCTGAGCGCGGCGATTTTCCTACGCTGGCCTTCTGTGCGGTTGAACAGCTTGAGGGTGGAAAGGCCCTCGAAGACATCTTGGAAATGCCCCCCCATGCGTGTGAGCGCCTGCCATTGCAGCAGAGTGTGGCTCCTGGTCCACTGGCCTATCAGAGCCATAAAGACCGGCACCAGCGGCGCGGTTATAGCCATTAATAGCCCAGTCTGCCAGTCCAGCGGAAATATGATGACCAGAAACGCTATCGGCAGCACTGCGCTTTTGAAAAGCTGTGGCATGTACTTTTGATAGTATGTTTCCAACGTGTCGAGCCCTTCAGTAAGCATGGTCATCAGTTCGCCGTACTTCTGGCTGCGCATTTTGACCGGGCCCATCGCGTCGATTTTTTCAAGCAGCCTCCTTCGCAGGCTCTGCTGCACTTCCCCTCCCAAGGACAGCGCAAAGCTCTCCTCCATCCAAGCAAGGCCGCCGCGAAGCAGGATTACAGCCATAAGCAGCGCAAGCAGCCCTTGTCGGCCGTCGAGCCCAGTCCCTTCGCCAAATGCTCCCGCTACCAACGTGGCCAAGATGTACGCCTGCGCAGCCGCGCATATGCCGCACGAAACGCCGCACACTACAGTGCCAGCCATGTGCCACCTGTCCTGCAGGCCTTCGCGCATTAAGTTTCTATCTACCACAGCATGTCACCAAAACCGAGGGCCGCCCCGAAAGGGCGGCCCGTAATATGTCTTTGTTTCTTCCGCCCTTTAGTACTCCAAGCCACCCAGGTCGCTTTCAGTGAGCCTTTTGCGGAACACCCAGTAAGTCCAGATTTGATATGCCAGCACCACCGGAACCAGGCAGCCGGCAACTATGCTCATAAGCTTGAGCGTGTAGGCCGACGACGAAGCCGTGTATATGGTCAGGCTCCAAGCCGGATCCAGCGTGGATATCATCACGTTCGGGAACATCCCTGCGAACACGGCAAAAGTGAACAGCGCTATGCCCGCACCGGTACCGATGAACGCTTTGCCTGAACTGCCCTTCATGAAAGAAAAGATTGAGAACAGCAGTGCGACGGCAGCCAGCAACGTCAGTACAAGGGCGATCATCGACTTGAACATGTCGCTGAGCAAGAACATGCAGACCAGCCAGATTACCAGCATTATCAGCATTGCAAAGAAGAAGCGCGGAGCATATTTCTTGACGCGCACCTTAATTGCTTTGTTGTCCGTCTTAAGGTCGATGAACAGGCAGCCGTGGTAGCAGAACAGCGCCAAAAAGCACAGGCCTCCCAATATGTCCCACGGGCCGAGCAGGTTCCAGAAAGTGCCTGCGTACTGCTTGTCGGGGCCGATCGGCACCCCTGTAACCAAATTCGTGACAGCCACGCCCCAAAGGAACGCCGGCAAGGCGCTTCCAAGGGTGAGTCCAATGTCCCAGCGCTGGCGCCAGACGGTCGACTCGTGCTTGCTGCGGAATTCTATGGCTGCAATGCGCAGGATGAGGAACAGCAGCATCAGAAACAGCGCGAGGTAAAAACCGCTGAACAATGTCGCGTACCAATGTGGGAAAGCTGCGAAAATCGCCCCGCCGGCTGTGAGCAGCCATACCTCGTTGCCGTCCCAGATGGGGCCGAGGCTGTTGATGATCAGCCGGCGCTCATTGTCAGTCTTGCCAACAATGGGCAGCAGCGCACCAGCGCCGTAATCGAAGCCTTCCAAAAAGAAGTAGCCCACAAACAGCACCGAAACCAATATAAACCATAATATGTTAAGATCCATTGAAATCGACCTCCTTAACCTGCGGTAGCCATGGCTGGCCCCTGCTCAATTGTACCGTCCGCCAAACCCTCGCGGCAGGTTTTTTGAATCAGCCTCACCGCAACGACCAGCAGCGCAGAGTAAATAACTATAAACCCAAGCAAGGAGAGCAGCACAGCCGGCGCTGGAACCACCCGGCTCACGCCTTCGCTCACAGTCTGAAGCCCGTATACTATCCATGGCTGCCGCCCGACTTCGGCCACCAGCCAGCCTCCGGTATTTGCCAGATACGGCAGAAGCATGCTAGGTATCAGAAGCTTCAAATACCCGTGCTTTGTTTCCAGCCTTTCAGGCCGCTGCCACAGCAGCGCCAAGATTGACATCAGCAACATCAGCGCACCTCCGGCAAGCATGACGCGGAAAGCGTAGAACGTTACCCAAACGTTGGGTACGTAGTCGTCGACCCCGTATTCGGCAACCATTTCCTTCTGTATGTCGTTGATCCCGTCAACCTGCCTGCCAAACTCGCTGTAGGAAAGGAAGCTCAACATGCCAGGCACTTTCAAAGCGAAAGAGTTCTCGCCGTTTGCCTTGTCCGGGAAAGCTATTATCGCCCAGTCGGGATTGTCCGACGTGTTCCAGTGCGCATCTGCAACAGCCATCTTCATCGGTTGCTCTTGCACTAGGTACATCCCTTGGAAATGGCCGATGCCCGCTACTGCTACCGTGCCGATGAAAGCAAAAATGGCTGCTTGCTTGAACGCTATGTTGAAAAGCTGCTTCTCTCTGCCTTTGAGAATCTGGTACGCCGATACGCCCAGCACGAAGAACCCAACCGTAGCCAGCGCCCCGGAGAAAACATGGGCGTACTGGTACGCAGTGTGGGAGTTTGTGAGCAGCTCCCCGAAACTCGTAAGCTCTGCCCTTCCTGTCGCTTCATTGAGATGGTAGCCCACTGGGTTTTGCATGAACGAATTGGCAGTAAGTATCCAGAAAGCCGATATTGTGGTAGCTATGGCAACCAGCCACATGCAAGCCAGATGCAGCTTTTTCGATAGTTTTTCCCAGCCAAACACCCACAAGCCCAAAAATGTAGACTCGATAAAAAAGGCCAGCAAGGCTTCGATAGCCAATGGCGCACCAAAAATGTCCCCGACATAGCGGGAATACTCGCTCCAGTTCATCCCAAATTGGAATTCCTGAACGATGCCCGTCGCCACTCCCATGGCAAAGTTGATTAGAAATAATTTCCCTAGGAATTTAACCAGTTTTTTCAAGCCCTCGTCGCCGGTACTCAGGTAGCGCGTCTGCAGTACAGCCAAAAACAGCGATAGCCCAATAGAAAGCGGTACAAAGAAGTAATGAAACACTGTAGTCGTGGCAAACTGCAACCGTGCCAGCATCAACACATCCACTCTGCATTCCTCCTTTAAGTTTAATAAGAGATAAATGTTAAAATTATATCCGTTATTATTATACAACATATAAAAAAAAAATGCAAGTCATTCTTGACTTATTTAGTCCAATATTTCTGATTCAGTAATGTTATTCTCTTGATTCTATTTACAAAGCATGATTTTTCAAGTATACTACAAGTAACATTAACATGTTTCTGAAAGTCCGGTTTTGCTGAAAGGAGGAAATGAATGGCTGAAAAAAACCTCAGCTCGCTGTCTGCCGCAAACGCGGTGCGCATAGAGGCCTTGGCAGACAGCATAGGCGCCAAACTTCACGAGTGCTACCAATGCGGCAAATGCACCGCAGGATGCCCCATGGCTGGCAGCATGGACCTGATGCCACGCCAAGTGATCAGGCACCTGCAGCTTGGCCTTCTTGACGAGGCGCTGCACAGCCGCGCACCTTGGATTTGCGCCACTTGCTATACTTGTTCTGCCCGCTGCCCCCACGACGTGCCCATCTCAGAACTTATGGAAGCGGTTCGGCAGCAAGCCGAGCGCGCCGGCATAAGGCCAATCAGGCGCTCGCACCTGTTCACGAAATATTTCTTGCTGCCCCTGAAGTGGTTTGGCAAAAACCACGAACTGACCCTGACCATGTTCTACAACCTTGCCAGCGGCCGAGTCCTGCAGCACTTCTCCTATTTGCCGGCAATGCTGAAGGGCAGCAAACTAAAAATATTCCCTGCTCGCGTCAAGAACCGCGAAGCGGTGCGCAGGCTGATGGAAAATTGTGAACGGGAGGCAGAACGAATATGAAATACTCCTACTTTCCAGGCTGCGGCATGGAAGCCACGGGCATAGAATATGCCAAATCGCTGGCTTTCGTCAACCGCGCGATAGGCGTTGAATTCATCGAAATCGACGATTGGAACTGCTGCGGCGCCACCGCCGGGCACTCAACGAGCCATGAGCTGGGGATGGCGCTCCCCGCGCGCAACCTGGCCCTGTCTGAACAGCAACGCCCAGGGATGCCCATAGTGGTGCCCTGCGCTTCCTGCTACTCCCGCATGAAGTACGCCCTGCAAGCAGCCCAAGGCAGTGAAAACGAGAAGCTTTCGCGGCTGATAGGAATGCCTGTAAGCGGAGCAGCAGAAATAGTGAGCATCATGGAAGCTTACAGCGACCCGGTAGCAGCTGAAGCGATCAAGGCTGCCATCAAGAAGCCTTTGGACGGGCTCAAGGTGGCTTGCTATTACGGATGCCTCTACACGCGTCCGCCAAAAGTCACAGGCATGGAAAACTGCGAAGACCCCCAGGCGATGGACGAACTGGTGCGTCTGACCGGCGCAGCCTGCGTCGACTGGGCTTTCAAGACCGAATGCTGCGGCGCCGGCCACCATGTGGATTTGCCGGCAGAAAGCAAGCCTCTCCTTTACAAAATCTACAAAAACGCCCGTGCAAACGGCGCACAGGCAATAATTACAGCCTGCCCCATGTGCATGATGAACCTCGACATGCGACAAGGCGCCGTCAACATGGCATATGGCGAGGACTTCGACCTGCCGGTCTATTTCCTCACCGAACTGCTTGCAGTGGCAATGGGGGCTGGCTTTGGAGAATGCGGAGTCGCAACCCATTTCCACCCAGCCAAAAAACTGCTGCAAAACCTTATCAACAACAAGGAGGTGGTGTAGATGGCCAGGACCGGCGTAATAATCTGCCATTGCGGCTCCAACATAGCCTCTGTGGTCGACGTAGAAAGAGTGGCGCTGGCTGCCGGCCAGATGCCCGGAGTGACGTACGCTGCCACAAACAAATACACATGCTCCATAAGCGGGCAGGACATGATAAAGCAAGCCATTGCGGAGCATGAACTGGATCGCTTGGTCATAGCCTCATGTACGCCCCGGATGCACGAAACAACTTTCCGCAAAATGCTGACGAAAACCAGCATCAACCCGTACATGCTTGAAATAGCAAACATCCGCGAGCAGTGCAGCTGGGTACACACGGACAAGGAAAAAGCTACAGAAAAAGCCATCGACCTTGTACACATGGCAGTTGCAAAGGTGCTAAAAGACCAGCCCCTATTCACTTCCTCTATCCCGGTGCACAAGAAATGCCTAGTCGTCGGCGGCGGCATCGCCGGCATCCAAGCAGCCCTAGACGTAGCTGAAGCTGGCTATGAGGTCACGCTGGTGGAGCGAGAGCCTTCCATCGGAGGCAAGATGGTGATGCTGGACAAGACCTTTCCAACCCTTGACTGCTCTGCCTGCATTTCAACGCCAAAAATGGCAGAGGCAGGTGCGCACCCCAACATCAGGCTCATGACATCCTGCGAAATTTCAGCCGTAACAGGCTACATAGGCAATTTTCAAGTGACGATACGGCAAAAACCGCGCTACGTGAACCACGACACTTGCACCGGCTGCGGCCTGTGCGAGGAAAAATGCCCCACGAAAGTCACCAACCTGTTCGACCAGAGCTTGTCAAAACGCAAAGCCATCTACAAGCTGTTCCCGCAAGCCGTTCCAGCCAAACCAGTCATCGACTCGGAGCATTGCACCATGCTGAAAAGCGGCAAATGCGGCCTGTGCTCCAAATTGTGCCCGCTGGGTTGCATCAATTTCGAGGATCAGGAAGACTTCATAACAGAAACATTTGGCGCCATAGTCCTTGCCACGGGCTACGACCTCATAGACTGGGCGAAGGCTTACCCCGAGTACGGCGGCGGCAAATACGCAAACGTCATCAGCGGCCTTCAGTTCGAGCGCCTCGTCAACGCCTCCGGCCCTACCGAAGGCCACATACAGCGGCCCGGCGACGGCGCGGAGCCAAAGACAGTTGTGATAGTCAAATGCGTGGGCAGCCGAGACCCGGCAAAAGCGAAGGCTTACTGTTCCAGGGCCTGCTGCATGTACGCAGCTAAGCACGCCCACCAGATACTGGAAAAAATAGAAGGCTCGAAAGTGTACGTCTTTTACATCGACGTGCGCACCCCGGGCAAAGGCTATGAGGAATTCTATGACAAAACCCGTGCGGACGGCGCCGTTTACATCCGAGGGCGGGTCTCGAAAATATACGAGGAGGGCGGCAAGCTGATCTGCAAAGGCGAAGACACCTTGATCGGCAAGCAGGTAGCTGTGGAAGCCGACATGGTGGTGCTTGAAACTGCCATGGAACCAGCACACGGCTCGACGGAAACAGCCGCAACCGCCGGTGTCAGCGCAGACAAAGACGGATGGCTCACGGAAGCCCATCCAAAGCTGCGCCCTGTAGAAACTCAAACGGCGGGCGTATACCTTTGCGGAACGGCGCAAGGGCCAAAAGACATACCGGACACTGTGGCGCAGGCTTCTGCCGCAGCAGCAAAAGTCCTTGGCTTGCTTGCCAAGGACGAGCTTGAGACCAGCCCGATGATAAGCGTAGTGGACGCTCCAAAATGCAGCGGCTGCGGTTTTTGCGAGCAGGTTTGCCCCGTAAAAGCCATCAGCATGGTCGACGTGCCGTCCATGTACAACGGCAAGCGCGTGACGCGCACCGTGGCTCAGGTCAATTCCGGGCTGTGCAGCGGCTGCGGAGCATGTTCTGCTGCATGCCGTACCGGCTGCATAGACCTGCTTGGCTTCACAAACAAACAAATACTGGAGGAGGTGGACGCGCTGTGGCAAGAATAGATGCAGAAAACTGGGAACCGAAGATACTCGCCTTTTGCTGCAACTGGTGTACATACACCGGCGCGGACCTGGCGGGGCTGAACCGCATGAAATACCCCGACAACATCCGGATCGTCAGAGTGCCCTGCTCCGGCAGGGTCAACCCGCAGTTCATACTGCGCGGTTTTCAGAAAGGCTACGACGGAGTGCTCGTCTGCGGCTGCCACCCCGGCGACTGCCACTACACAAGCGGCAACTACTTCACGCGCCGCCGGTTCCTTTTGATGAAACGGCTTTTGGAATACGCCGGCATCGAAACCGGCCGTTTCCAAGCCCGCTGGATTTCTGGAGCAGAAGCCGCCAAATTCCGCGACACTGTCCTGAAAGTCACCGAAGAAATACGCGCCTTGGGGCCAAACCACAGGATGAAGGAGGCTGATGACCATGAGTGATGTCCAAAACACCCTGCGCGACCGGGTCCGTTCCCTTCTTGCCGAAGGCAAGATAAGCTGCTTCATCGGCTGGGGCCCCACCCGGTTCAAAGACCGGACAATCCCGAAATTCGCAAACAAGCCGGAAGATGCAGGAGAGCTGGTCTACAACGAGCATTGCCTCAGCAATTTGGCCAAGTACGCGCTTGATTTTCAATTCAGCGCAGAAGTGGCCGGGATTGCCGTGCGCGGTTGCGAATCCCGCGCAATCAACCGCCTGATCGCTGACGGCCGCCTTACGCGCAGCAAGCTGTACCTCGTGGGGATACCTTGCGAAGGGATGCTTGAAAACGGGAGCACAGCTGAAAAATGTGCATTCTGCCGCCACCGAAACCCTGTCGTCTATGACGAGCTCATAGGGGAACCTGTGGCTGAACAAGAAAACCCGCCGCGTTTCGAGCAGGTGCTGGAGCTGGAAAGCGCAAGTTCAGAGGATCGCTACGATTTCTGGCAGCGGGAATTCGCCAAATGCATCCGCTGCTACGCCTGCCGCAACGCATGCCCAGCCTGCAACTGCATGGAATGCTACACGGAGCAGTACCGCACCGGCTGGCAGGGCAAGCAGGCAAACACGCTGGAAAACTCTGTCTTCGGCTTCACCCGCGCCTACCATATCGGCGACAGGTGCATAGAATGCGGAGAGTGCGAACGGGTCTGCCCCATGGGGATTCCATTGATGAAGCTGAACCGCAAGCTGGTGAAAGACGTCGAGTCGCTGTTCGGCAGCGAAGAATCAGGGCTTTCAGACGACGCCTCCCATGCCTTGGGTTGCTACGACAAGGAAGACCTTGAAGAATTCATGTGAGGGGGGAAAAAAGTGGAACTAAAAAAAGAGAACTTGGAAAAAGCATTGACAGCGCTGACGCGGCTTGGCAAGGTTCTGGTGCCGGGCGTTGTCGACGGCGTGAAAAAATTCGTGCCCTATGCGGCCGGAGCTGACATCGACCTTGACATGGTCAACACTACCCTTCCGCCCAAGGACGTGCTATTCCCCCAGACGCAGAAGATGTACCGTTTTACAACCGGCCCTGATGCAGCCTTTGAAGAAATCTCGGACGCAGAGGAGCAAATCCTTTTCGGCGCCCGCCCCTGCGACGCCCAGTCCATCGACTGCCTAGACAAGGTGTTTCTGTCTGGCGAATACACTGATGCGTACTATGCAGACAAGCGCGGCAAACTGACCATTGTAGCCGCCGCCTGCGCAAAAGCCGCACCGACCTGCTTCTGCCGGAGCATGGGCGTTGACCCGGGAGGGGCGCCAAACGCCGACCTGCTGCTGGCGCCAACAGCAGGCGGTTGGAACCTCCACTGCCAAAGCGACAAGGGGAAAGCCGTGCTGGAAGCGCTGTCGGGCCTGCTTGAAGATGCAGACGGGCAAGCGCTGCCACCTGCACAGCCGGAACTTGTGGTTGACATGGCGCCGGTGGCAGAAAAGATATCCACGATGTTTGAACACCCAATATGGGACGAGCTGCACCGCCCCTGCATCGGCTGCGGAACCTGCACTTTCGTCTGCCCCACCTGCTACTGTTTTGAGATGGGGCCGGAAATGCACGGCGCTGAAGGCACGGAAATGCGCTACTGGGACAGCTGCATGTTCAGCGAGTACACGCGAATGGCTGGCGGGCACAACCCGCGCCCCAGCGCAAAAGAACGGCTGCGCAACCGCTATCTGCACAAGCTGTCGTACTTTGTAGAGCGCTATGGGCAGACACTTTGCGTCGGCTGTGGCCGTTGCGTCGAAAAATGCCCGGCAAACCTGGATATAAGCAGGGCTATCGAAATGATCGGGGAGGCGAAAACAGAATGAGCGAAAACAGTGCAAACAATAAAAACCCGTTGCTACCTCAGATGTGCAAGGTGATCGACGTCCATAGGGAAACCCCTGACGTGAAGAAATTCCGTATCCAGAGCGTCCAAGGACAGAGGCCCTTCGCGACGCTGCCGGGTCAGCTTGGCATGCTGTCCCTGCCCGGCGTGGGGGAAGCAATGTTTTCCGTAACAGCAGAGGGGGACGACTGGCTGGAAATGGCCCTAAAGCAGACTGGGCTGCTGACTGACGCCCTGCACGAGCTTAACCCAGGGGATATAGTAGGGCTTCGCGGGCCCTACGGCAACCACTTCCCCATCGAATCGTCCAAAGGCAAGGACATGCTGTTCATCAGCGGCGGCATCGGCCTCGCGCCGGTGCGTTCGTTCATACGCTACGCCTTTAAGCATAGGGCCGACTATGGCTATATCGACATACTTTACGGCGCCCGTTCCTACGACGATCTGGTCTTCAAGGAAGAACTCTTTGAAAACTGGCCGAAGGAGCCGGACACCAGCCTCCACGTCACAGTGGACAGGGGGTCGCCAAATTGGCAAGGGAACGTGGGCTTCGTCCCACCGTACCTAGAGGAGTGCGCCTTTTCGCCTGCCGGCAAGCTGGCAGTGCTGTGCGGGCCTCCAATAATGATAAACATGTGTCTAAAAAGCCTTTCAAAGATGGGGTTTGCAGACGAACAGATAGTGACTACGCTGGAAATGCGCATGCAGTGCGGCATAGGCAAATGCGGCCGTTGCAACATAGGCAGCAAATACGTCTGCCTTGACGGGCCTGTGTTCACCTTGGCCGAACTGCGCGAACTCCCTCAAGAGGTATAGGATGGCATCATACTCAAGGCTTACCGTAAGACACGCGCTGGGGCTGGCCGCCCCTCAAACTTGGCCAGCCTCGGTTTTTCCTGTGCTGCTTGGGACAGCGCTGTCCGTGGCGATGGCAGGCGCCTTTTCCCTGCCGGTGTTTTTGCTTGTGCTTGCAGCCTCAGTCCTGCTTCAATCGTCGGTCAACACCATCAACGACTACTACGATTTTGTCAAGGGCAACGACCTTGTTGAGAATTCAAACGACCCCGGCGACGCAATCTTGGTTTACAACAACGTAAACCCCAAGCACGTAAAGGGCTTGGGCTTTTGCTTCATGGCAGCCGCCCTGCTGCTGGGTGCCTACCCTGCCTACTGCGGCGGCTTTGCCACGCTTGCGTTTGGAGCGGTTGGCTGTTTTGTGATCGTTGCCTATTCGGCAGGCCCGAAACCAGTTTCATACCTGCCGCTTGGGGAGCTGGTTTCCGGCACTGTCATGGGCTGGTTCATAACGGCGGCGGTTTTTTCCGCTTTTGCAGGCTACCTAGTGCCGGAAGTCTTTTTTCTCTCGTTGCCGCTGGTTTTTGGCATCGGCCTCATCATGATGACAAACAACATCTGCGACATCGAGCGCGACTCAAACACCAGCCGGAAGACGCTGCCCATGCTCCTGGGGCGTAGGCGGGCCAAGGCAGTCTACTTCTTCTGCACCGGAGCATGGATTGCTTTAGTGGTCGTTTGCACGGCTTTTCGCTTCAGAGGCGGCTTGCCGCTGGTAACAATATTGCTACTCGCCTCCTTCCCGGTGTGGGCGCACCTTGTGCGCTTGCCGTTCACGCCTGAGCGCCGTGAGCAATGCATGGGCGCCATCGCGGCAGCAAACCTTTGTGCAGACGCCGCTTACGTGGCAGCGGTGCTGGTGCATGCGTTGCGGGAGCAACTCATTTTTTTAAGTATTTAGGGGACGTTACTGCTATGGAGAACCTGATTTTAAACGTTGAAGGCCTTTCAGAAGAACTCTCATGTGTGGACAGCTACATAGGCGAATTTTTGGGCACCCGCCCTGAAACAGGGGCGATGGACGACATCTTCCGCAGCATCAGAAGCACTCGCGGCAAAATGATCCGCCCGCTCCTGCTGCTCTTGGCAGCCCGTTTTGGGCCACAGCGCACGGCAAGGCGGCAACACCTTTGCAAACTCGGTGCGCTGGTGGAAATAGTGCATATGGCGTCGCTGGTCCACGACGACATCATCGACGATTCGCCGCTGCGGCGAGGGCGGGCCACCATTCAACAGCAGTTTGGGAAAGACATGGCCGTCTATGCCGGCGATTTTATGATCAGCCGCGTTCTGCGGCACCTGTCAACTGAGCAGATGCTGCAAGAAGGGCTCATAATCGCAAACACAATTGAAGACATGTGCTGCGGCGAACTGGGGCAGATGACCTGCCGCTGGAACACGGAAACTACCACTGACATGTACTTGAGCAACATCTACGGCAAATCAGTGGCTATTTTTGTCGGTGCGCTGCAGCTGGGGGGTATGGGAAGCGAGTCGCCAAAAGAAACCGTCGACTGCCTCGTCAAAATCGGCAGGCACATGGGCTTCATGTACCAGATGCGGGACGACTTGCTGGATTTCAT
>WRJV01000319.1 GCA_009778415.1 Clostridiales bacterium
GAGGCTCAGCGAACGTTCTTCAACACGTGCAGCAACGACAGGGCTGAATCGATATGGTTTTACGCCTTGAGCGAAGACAATCTGAAGACATAAAATGGAGGCTGTTATGAGAGTATTGCTTGCAGTTTTTGACAAGGGCCATTATGCGATAGATTTGCAGCAGTCCGGGGGGACGCTGAAATGGGCTGCGAAGGGCGGCTCCCACTATTTGGTGGCAAGGGCGCCTTACGGAACGAACATAGTGTTTGATACTGACTGCGCAAACGCCGTCGAAAAGGCGGGCGGCAGCCGCATCCTGGCGCAAAAGGAAGTGCGCCTAGCTGGCAAAGGGCTTTTCATCGCCATGTTGCCAAAGAGCCAAGTGAATATCTGCCGAATTGCGGCGAGCCCAGCCTCCTATGCTGTTTTTTGCTGCGAATACGACGAAGGCGAAGATACATGCACGGTTTACGTCCCCAACGAAGCATGCTGCTACCAATGCAGCGTGGCAGAGCATATTAGAGTCAAGGTCACAAGGGAGCCCAAAAAGAACAAGTTGCGGAGCATGGCGAAAAAAGGCGGCAGCAGGGAGCATTTCATTGTGGAGATACCGGCAATCCCAAGCTTCGAATGCGGCTCGCTGCACTATACCTACGAAGGATGCGCCCATATGTTTCCGGTTACTGAGGGGATGCTGGGCAAGCAGATTTTCGTGCCGGCTTTTGGCGGCAAGCCGCCGGTTTTCAGAGCCCGCAAAGAGAGCGGGTACGTGATAGTGACTTAGTAACTTACGGACAAAAATCGCAAACAAAAAACAAGAAACCATTGGGAGACCATTGAGAAAGGAGGTGGAGCGCATGCCAGGGAAACGGATCGTTTGCCCGTACTGCTTCGCAAAATTCAACGACGAAGAAGTGCATTTCCGCATGGAGACTGTTTTTGAAAAAGAAGAAGATTGCGACCCAGACGGCCTGGGGCGGTTTCTGATCGACATCGAAGAAACCGGAAACAGGGCGCTGCTGGAAGAATTCAAGGTCCGGTACCGTTTCCTTGCGAAAAGAGACGAGCGGTATGAAAAATTCTGGTCGGTTTTCGGCGCGACAACCGAGCGGGCCTCCCTGAGCAAAGACGGCAGGAACGCTGTCGCCCCGTACCTCCGGCCTGTGTTTGACCCCGGCAGCAAAGAGCACTTGAGGTTTTTCAGGGGAAATGCAAAGGAGAACGAAGACGGGCTCGTCGTGACGGTTTCCGACTGCTTCGGGAAGAAAACGGACCGGCGCGTCTGCCCGCGCTGCCACAACCCGCTGCCTGGGACCTACGGGAAAAACCAGACGAAGTTCATTTCGGTGATAGGCATAACCGGCGCCGGGAAAACGGTGTATTTGTCGCAGCTCTGCAAGCACTTCAAGGCGTTCACCGCAAATGTAGGCATCACGTCAATCCCGACCAGCAAAGGGGCGATGGAATTCATACTCAGCCACCCGGTTGAGATGGGGGAGCGCCTTCCTGAAGGAAGCCCGCCGGAGACGCTGACGCAGCCGATTTTCTACGACTTGAATTTAAAAAAAGGGGATCAAATAATAAAGAACACTGTGGTCTTTTACGACATCGCAGGGGAAAACTGCGTCGACAGCGAGAAGATGAAGCATTTCGGGCCCTTTGTCGAGCAATCCGACGGGATAATGCTGCTGATCGACCCGGTGCAGTTCGGCAGCAGCGACGTGTACGATGGCACTGCCGCGCCAACAGCGGTTTTGGAGGCGATATACAACCGTTTCGCAAACAAAAAACAGGACGACGTGCGCAATTTGCCGCTTGCCGTATGCATATCGAAAGGCGACATGATAGCTAAGCAGATAACCGGGAGCAACATGGAAGAAGTTCAGTGCGTACAGGACGAGCAAAAGCATTTTCTACCTGTATTCAACGCCATGCTCTACAACGGCCTTCAAGGCATGTTGAAGGAGTTCGTCGACGACAACGAAGCCGAGCTTCGCATGCACCTGATCAATCTTTTCGACAATTACAACTATTTCTTGTTTTCGGCAATAGGGGCGCCTACCGAGAAGATCGACGCGGGCGGCGAAGAAATAGACGTGCCGGCTGCCCCTCCCATACCAAAAAGGATTCAAGAGCCGCTGTTTTGGATATTCCACAAATTTGGGTACATCGGGAAAAACGCAGAAATAAACAGCCCAGAACCGCCTTGCGCCGCTTGCGCCGAGCAAGAGCGGCAGCCAAAAACACTGCTTGAAAGAATGTCGATGATGTTCAAAAAAGAAAAGGGAGCAAAGCCATGAAATTTCATCAGGCAAGTTTTACCAGGGTCGGCGGCCAGGGCGCAAACGACGGATGGCAAACAGTGAACGCTTCGCAGGGAGCAACTGCGGGCGCCTGCTCCAGTTTCTCCCGCTTTCAGAACGGCAACGTTCATGAGCCTGATTTTGACGGCGAGGACATGGAGCAAAAAACCGTCACGGAGCTGCTGGCAGACGGCAACTACGCGTTTCTGACCCGCATTAAGTATGGCCTTGCGGACCAGTTGGGGCGACCCTCCATGTTCGCGAGCAGCTTTTTCGTCGGGATAAACGAATTTGTGAGAAACCCTCAAGGCATTTTGCGGATCAAAGGCGAAAATTTCCGGTTTGACCTGGAAAGCACAAAACAAGCGGCAGATGAGGTTTTGCTGGCAGATGAGGTTTCCCCTGCGGAAGCTGCAGAGTCGATAGGGCTCGACTATGAAAAGTATTTGGAATTGGCCAGGTGCGTGCTCTATGCGCAAGGCGCAAAGACGGAAGCGTCGCTGCACCTGATTTGCGACTGCAAAGAGGAAACCGTGCGAAACGCCATGACATGCATATACATGGCGATGCCTTACGCGTTCAGGCGGAAAGTTTCGTTTTCCACTTACAGCGTGCAGCGGTCCGTGCATAAGACTATCGTGTTCGACCGATGTATGAAAAACAGCGACGACCTGTATTTCGACTTGTCGACCGGCGAAAACAACGTTTTGACCGAAGCAATCGCAAAACGCCTAAAGCGGTACGATTTTTTCGACATCGCGCCCAAGTGCCTGAAAGGGGCAGATGCGGCGCTTCAAAGCCAGTACTTTTTGGTAATCGACCACGTGCTGGCCCGCCTTGGCAACCAGCTTTCGACGTCGCTTGACTTGACAAAGCTCGCATACGACACGGCCTGCTTTGAGCTCACATGCGATTATTTGGAAAAGCTTAATAACGAAGATTTGCGCAGGCGGCTCAACGAGCTGCTGAGCTGTGGCATAACGCAAAACGCGCTGATGGACGACCAAGTCAACTTCGCATTGGGTGAGGCAGTCAAAAGGCGCATCGTGTTGAACGACATTGTCGATGAGAAACTGTCGCGCTATTTGGAAGAGGCAGCCAAAGGGCCGCTGCGTGACACTGCAAGCGCCTATGCTGCTATGAAAACCATGAGCGAGAATGCCGCACCGGACGTCCCGGCAGACGAAGGCAAGGCTTGCAATTGCACGAATGCGGTAGGCATCGCAGGCGACGTAGGCTCTGCCAAAGGCGGGCAGGAAAACGGCGAAAAGAAGGCCAGTTTTCTGGAAATACTGAAAAAAGTTGAAAAACAAATGAAAAGAGCGGGGAACAGCTTATGGGCTTTGCTTCGGAAATAAAAAAATCAACAGTAGTGTACAGTTTGGCCAGCGGGTTCAACCTGTACTATTTTGACGGCGCGGAGTGCGAGGTCCTGGGCAAAACCGTGAAATTGCTGAAGCACGCGAAGCCGGCGCTGCGCAAAGGCATAAACGGTGCAGCGGGCGGCGAGGTGTTTTACATGAGGGAGGTGCCAGGCGAGCTTGCCGGGGTTTTTGATGTGGGGCACTGGACAAACCTAATACGCAGGCCGGCAGGCCTTGCGCACTATGCCTGGCCGGTCGACGTGGTGGACATGGCAGGCGAGCGGGGCAAGCCGGCTCAAGCGCTGGTTTTCCCCTATCGCCCGCAGGGTGAATACGAAAATCTGAAAGCTTTCCTGTCGAACCTTGACATGGACAGCACGCCACAGAACTTTTGGCCCGACAGCGGCAGCTACCTGGGGCTGGAAAACGGCAAAATACGCAAGCTTGCGGACAGTTTGCTTGAAGCTTGGTGTTCATATGATGCATCGAAATACGCGTACCATGAGTTTTCCTGCGACAACATGTACTACGAGCCAACCGGGTGCAGAGTCAAGTTCGACTTCAGCTTTTCAACGCACAGGGCAGGGGGTTTGGCAGACAGCGCCTATGTTGAACGAACGAGGGTTGCAAGCGACTATGCGGATACGCACTATTTCAACGGAGGGACAGGCAGGATGGATTTGGCGTCGGACTATTATTCAATAGCAGCCATCCTGTTCAAGCTGCTCATCGGCAAGCTGCCCTATGCAGGGGGCATATTGGAAGGCGAACCGAACGGCAGCGAGAAAGAGCATTCCGCTTGGATGAAGGCATACCACGACAACCCGGTCTTTATTTTCGACCAGGACGACCGGTCCAACAAGCTGGGCGCCGGCGAGCCCGACATCTACGAAAACAGATGGATGAAGCTCACAAGCCAGCTGAGGGGCATGTTCCAAAGCGCATTCAAGCCGGCCAACGCCCTTCGTGAAGCGCAAAACCCGCAGTGCTATTCCCCAAGCGACTGGAAAAGCGCATTAAAAATAATTGACAATCATGGAGGCCTGTCATGAATATCAAGCATATATTAGGCATTGCCGCAGGCACGCCGGCGACCTGTTCATCAAGCGAACTGGGCGAACAGCTAAAGCTCATCGTAGATACGAGCGGCACGGGCGTTTTCAAAGACCCAGGCAGGATGCAAAAAGCCCTCGAAGAACACAATATAGGGCAAGCTGCCAAACACCAGCTGCTGCTTGCAGCGGCTGCCAGCAATATTGGCGAATTCACCGCAAACATTGGCGAAGGGTTGAGCCTGGTGGACGTGGACAACGCTGTCCACGATATTGTCGCTTCCACAGGGCTTGCGCATAAAACAGCGCTGCAGCTTGTAATTGACATTCTTTACGCCTGCGGCTTGGATTTCGCAGTCGAAAGCGGCTTCGCCCATGGTAAACACGGCGTAGAAAAATCGCTTCACGCGCTTATGCCAAACGAACTGGCCGACTCAGAAGCGAAGCGGGCAAGGCAGCTGGCCCAAAAGCTTTCGGAAGCCGGCTTTGCGACCCAGGAAGAAGCAGCAGCCGCAGTGCGCGAGGCGACCGCCGCAATAGCAAGGCTGTGCGAGGCAGGCGTCCCAACGGGTTTTTACCTGCTGGGCAGATGCTATTACCTTGGCGAACTGGGCACGGAGCAGAACATGGCAAAAGCGGTGGAATACCTGTCTGCAGCTTCGGAGATGGGCTGCGCTGAGGCTTCGACGATGCTTGGCAGCCTGCACTACAGCTCAAAAAGCGCATCGCTACGGGACTACACTAGGGCGCACTGCTATTTTACGCGCCCGGGGGCATTGGCACTGGGCACGGAACGGCAGGCGCTTGAAGACATCTACATGCAGGGCTCTGCAAACTTGGCGACGCTTTTCATGAGCGGGTTGATTTTTGTGCTGACTTTGCTGTTTACCGCATATTTCTGCGCCAGAGTGCCGAGCAGCGGCAGCTGCATGTTGGCGGCGGCTTTTGCAAACATTATATCTGCCTCTGTTGTTGGCCTTGCTGCCGCGTCGTTTGCGAGAAAAAGATTCAACAGCATCAAGGGGCTTTTGGCAGTGCAGTACTTTGCGTGGGCATTTTATGCGCTCGTGCTGATATCGGAGTAAGGGGGCGGGAAAAATGACAGACAGCCAAATAAAGAACTTGGGCTTTAGCATTTTTGCGGCGGTTGCCGTCATGCTTGCCTTGCTGCAGAACTTTTCAAAAATTGGGTTGGCAGGGGCGGCAGTTTCTATCGCCTCAATTTTTGCATCGTCCCTGATCTTCAGCAAAGGCGAAGGGATATTTGCAAAGCTGGACCTGTACGTTTTGTTATCTGCGCTGGCCTTCGCTTCTGTGGGGATCGAAGGGCTGCATGGCGAATTTCAGCTTGCCGCAGGTGCTCGCGGGCTGCTTGGCTACGCCGCACTGCCGTGCTGCCTCGCCGCCGGGGTTTTTCTTGCGCTGAAGAGCAGGGAGCAAAAATCAAACCATATAGCGGCCATCGTCAGGTTCGCCGGCTTGTTTGCCATCCTAGAAGGCGTTACATTCTTTCTCAATGGCAATACCGACGGGCTGGCGTTCAACGCGGTTTTGTTCGCCGTGTTTGGCGCCTATAAGTTCCTGGTGCTTCAGCTTGGCGCACCGTCTGCCGCAAAAACCTGGCGCTGCGAATGGATCGCCGTCTTTCTGTCGGCGGCATATACGGCTCTATATGGGTTGCTTGCTGATTTTCGCGTGCTTTTCACCGGTGTTGCAGGTTTTTTGAACGACGCTGTTTTGCCATGGTACAACGTTTTGGGCATTACGCTCATATGCTTTGCGATCAGCGGCTTTTTCATAAAACATAGTGGGAAAGAAGCGGCATTTGCCGACGAAGATACGCTGTTTTTGAGCGGCTTGGCGGGCTTTTCGTGGGTGCTTAAGTCTTCGCTGTACTTTTACTCCGATTTCTTTTGGCTTGCGCCATGCGTTTTTGCATGTTTCTTTTTTGCATACATGAACCGCTTCATTTACAAGGGGGCCGTGCCGCCCTACTTGATTCCAGCAACAGCTTTGGCAGTCTCGCTTGCAGCGTTTCTGGCTGGCGCGGGGCAGGCCGCTTTTCTGCTGGCCGTCCTCGTCTGCGGGGCATCAGTACGCTTTGTCCATCAGAACTTCGGCGGCTGGGTAAGAGACGCGGTGTTTTGGCAGATGCTGGTGCTGGGTATTGCAGTGCCGGGAGGGGTCCTTGCTTTGCATGGCGGTTGCGGCGAATACGAGCTGACTGTTATCGCAGCGCTGCTTATCTTCACAAGCGTTGCGATGTGGATGATGAACTACAAGAACGGGATAGGGGACAACAAATTCAAGAAAACAAAAACTGCAATGTCGATGGTCTTTGGATTGCTGGTGTTTGCGGTTACAGCAAAGGGAGGTTGGTAGATATGAAAGGTGGACGTCGGTTCAACTTGTTGCTAATGGTCGGCGCTCTGATCGGCGCTGCGGCGGGGTTTGCCGTAGGCGAAATGCTGGCAGCGCATTTCGGCGGCAGCGTCAGCAACGTATTGCTGGTGGGCATGTACTTGGCCCAGCTGATGTTTTTTATTTCGCTTGCGGTGCTGATCTGCGAAAAGATCGACGCACGGCTCAATACCAGGTACTGGACGCAGAGCCATTGGAAGGATTCGCTGAAAAGGCTGCCGCTTACCAGCGTCTTGTTTTTCTTTGCAGCCGGGTGCCTGTTTCAGTTCATTTACGCGCTGTCGCCGGTCAATGAGGTGCGCGAGGATTTTGACGACTATATACTGGCAATCGACAATTCGGGGAGCACACGGGGCACCGACCCTGACAAAGAGCGCTTTGCATCGACCGTGTCGTTTGTAAACGGGCTGGACGATAGAAACCAAGTCGCTGTAATTGTTTTTTCCCGTTCCGCAGATGTAGCCGTGCCCCTTGGCAAAGCGGACGAGCGCCTTAAGCAGGACGTTGAAGCTTCGCTGTCCTCACTAAGGCCCGGAGGCGGGACAGACATTCAAGGCGCACTGGAAAAAGCGGCAGACCTCTGCCAGGACTCTAAAAGAAGGGCGATGGTCGTATTGCTGTCTGACGGCGAAAGCGCTGTCGATGTCCAGCTTGTAACGGACATGTATCGCCAAAAGGGCATTGTCTTGAACACGGTAGGTTTTGCGTTCAATAAATTCTCAGGAACCGGGCTGCTTGAGGAGCTCTCAAGCCTTACAGGCGGTGCGCACTTCAATGTGGAAGACATGAGCCAGCTGTCCGGAACCCTAGCTCAGATGCGCACATGGCAAGCCGAAGACCGGAACTTGCTGAACTGCCAGCCAAGCAGCGCTTCTGATTCCGGGATGCTTAAAATTTTGCGGGTTGCCCTCATTGCCTTGGCCGTCGCGCTTATGAGCCTCGCGCTGGGTTTCATGCTATACAACAGCGATGTGATAAAAAAGCTGCTGATCCAGAAAATCCTGATGGGGCTGGCCGCAGGCCTGATCATGGAGTACAATTTGCTGAACTTAGGCCAAGGGCCATATGCGCGGCTGCCCCTGGTGCTGCTGGCGGGCCTCATGCTGACGTTTTTCAAGGACGACGGCGTGGGCGAAGGGGATCAAAACCCGGAAGGGCTTGAGCTTGCCGGGCCGGTTAATTGGTGATGATGCATCAGCCACCTTGTTTGCCGTTCAGTGCAAGCGTCGTCTGCCCTGTAACACAATCGTAACATTATTTCTCATCAAATAAAGAGGAAAAGCCACATTTTTGTGGTATATACTATTATCGTTATTTTTCTGTTTTGGGGGAAGAATTGGGAGCGGTCAGCAGGGAGAACATTGTTGAAGAGATAAAGAGCAGGTGCAACATTGTGGACGTTATTGGGCAGGCTGTCCCCCTCAAAAAGGCAGGCAGCCACTTTAAGGGGCTGTGTCCGTTCCACAATGAGAAAACACCTTCTTTTGTTGTTTCTGAGCCTAGGCAGGCTTACTACTGCTTTGGTTGCAACGCTTCAGGCGACGTGCTCACGTTCATGCAGCAGTACTACAACCTGGATTTCAAGGAAGCGATCGACAAGCTTGCAGCGCAATACGGGATAGAAATCGTCGAGTCGAACTTCGGGCCTTCAAACAAAGACGAGCTGTACGAGGTCAACAGGAAAGCTGCCAGGTTTTTCTACGAGTCGTTTCAAGCGCCGGGAAACCCAGGCCTTGCGTATATGCAGGGGAGGGGCGTTGAGCCGGGCATATTGAAAAAATTCGGCATCGGGTACGCCGACGCCGAGTGGGACAGCCTTGTTTCGCACTTTGCGCAGGCAGGGACGGACATCAGCCTGCTGATTTCCGTTGGGCTTGCCACAGAGTCAAAAGGGAAATGCTACGACAAGTTCAGGGACAGGGTCATTTTCCCCATCATCAACACCTCCGGCAAGGTCATCGGCTTTGGCGGCAGGGCACTCGGCGACGCAGAGCCAAAATACTTGAACTCGCCTGAAACAGCAGTGTTTCTAAAGAAAAACAACCTTTTCGGGTTGAACCTGACGAGGCAGGACATCGGGAAAGAAAACCGCGCAATACTGGTAGAGGGCTACATGGACGTCATATCCCTTTACCAGCACGGGGTGAGGAACGTATCTGCGACCCTCGGCACCGCGCTTACGGAAAACCAAGCGAAGCTGCTAAAACGGTACACGCCAAACGTGGTGCTTTCCTACGATGCCGACGCAGCGGGGCAGGCGGCGGCTCTTCGCGGCATAGACGTGCTGAGGGGCGAGGGGCTGAAGGTCAAGGTGCTTACAGTGCCGTCGGGCAAGGATCCGGACGACTTCGTCAAGCAGCACGGCAAGCAGGAGTTCCTTGAGCTGGCAAGCAAAGCGCCGTCGTATGCCGACTACAAGATTGGCGTCATACAGAAAAAGCACGACATGTCACAGCCGGAGGGCAAAGTCGATTTCATAAAGGAAGCCGTAGGGTTCCTGAAAACTCTGAGCCCGGTGGAAGCGGAGACGTACATTAAGGTCATTTCAAAAAACACGAAGATATCGGAAAGCGCCATAACCCTTGAATACAACGACAGGGAAAAGGGGCAGACGAGGAAATTCGAGAACCCGCAGAGCGCGAAAAGCGCTTATGGCAAAGACAGGCCGCCGGACGTCCTGGAACGGAACCTTGTGAAGCTGGCTGTCTCGTCGAGAGGCTATTACGACAAGATCAAGCCGCTTAGGCATGCATTCGCTAGCAAGCAGGGGCAAGAGATATTCGGCATGATTGACAGCTGCTACGCAGACAGGGGCGAAGCCGACACGAGGACCATCGCTGATTCCCTTGGCGAAGAATGCGCTGCGGTCCTTGCCGATATCATGGAAAACGTTTTTTTTGCAGGAAAGGAGGACCAAGTTTTTGCGGACTGCATCAGAAAAATACAGCACAACGATCTGCTTGACAAGGAAAAAGAGATAGTGCTTAAGCTTTCAATGGCAGACGAAGTGGACAACGTGAAGCAGATTGAGGCACTGACAAGAGAGCTTCTGGAAGTTCAGAGGGAAATCCAAAAGAAAAAAAATTGACAGGAGGCGAATCCACACATGGGGTTTGAAGAGGGCAGCGAAGACAAAAAATACGATTGCATAAACGAACTCGTCGAAAAGGCAAAGGCAAAAGGCACGATTACGTTCAGGGAAGTCGCGGACTACCTTGAGGGCGTCGATATGGACAAAGACCAAATTGACGACATCTACGATTCATTGATGTCTATGGGAATAGAAGTCATTTCTGAAGTGGATCCGGACGATTTCGAAATAATCGCCCTTGAGCACGAGGTTCCTGACGTGGACACGGACATCATCGTAGACGAGGCGGGCGAAATCGACCTTGAAGCGTCGTTGCCAAAAGGGATTGCGGTCGACGACCCGGTCAGGATGTATTTAAAAGAAATCGGGAAAGTCTCGCTCTTGTCGGCAGACGAGGAGATCGAGCTCGCAAAAAAGATGGAGCATGGAGACATCGAAGCGAAAAAGAGGCTCTGCGAAGCGAACCTCCGGCTTGTCGTAAGCATTGCCAAGAGGTACGTAGGGAGGGGGATGCTGTTCCTCGACCTCATTCAGGAAGGAAACTTGGGCCTTATCAAGGCTGTAGATAAATTTGACTGGAAAAAGGGGTATAAGTTCAGCACTTACGCCACGTGGTGGATAAGGCAAGCCATCACCAGGTCCATTGCTGACCAGGCCAGGACGATCAGAATCCCGGTACACATGGTAGAAACCATCAACAAGCTGATCAGGGTGTCCAGGCAGCTCCTCCAGGAATACGGCAGGGAGCCGCTGCCGGAGGAGATCGCGAAGGAAATGGACATTTCTGAGGACAAGGTCAGGGAAATACTCAAAATAGCCCAAGAGCCGGTGTCGCTGGAAACCCCGATCGGCGAAGAAGAAGACAGCCACCTGGGCGATTTCATACCGGACGAAGACGTCCCCGCGCCTGCTGAAGCGGCTGCGTTCTCGATGCTGAAGGAGCAGTTGGTCGGTGTGCTCGAAACCCTGACCGAACGCGAGCAGAAAGTGCTGAAGCTCAGGTTTGGCCTTGAAGACGGGAGGGCGCGCACGCTTGAGGAAGTGGGGAAGAGGTTTGACGTCACTAGGGAAAGGATCCGCCAGATTGAAGCCAAGGCCCTGCGCAAGCTCAGGCACCCGAGCAGGAGCAAGAAGCTGAAGGACTACTTGGAGTAGAGGCATGGTGCTCGGCAGGAGGCTGATGGCAATCGCAGACGGAATAGAGAGGGGGCAAACCATGGCCGACATAGGGACAGACCATGGTTTTTTGCCGCTATACCTTTTGGAGCATGGCATCTGCCCCAAGGTCGTGATGACGGACGTCAGCGTAGGGTCGCTTGCGAAAGCAATGCGGGCTTTCAGCAGCCATGAAGGCGAAGAAGGCGCCAGCTTCCGCGTTGGCGACGGATTGTCGACGCTTTGCATGAACGAAGTAAACGTGGTTGTGATTGCCGGAATGGGTGGGGTTTTGATCACGCAGATACTTGGATGCGACCCAGTCAAGACCCTTTCTATTGGCAAATACATCCTGCAGCCGAGGAACGGCTCAGGGAAGCTCAGGTACTGGCTTGAAAAGGCAGGGTTTCGCGTTGTTTCTGAGCGCCTTGCCGCAGAAGGCAAGCATATCTGTGAAATAATCGTTGCGGTGCCGCCGGCAGAACTGGCCAGCCAGCCAAACCTTGTTGAATACAAAGGTGACATAAAGTATGAAATACCTAACGACCCGGCATGTGACGACAGTGAACTTCTTGTGCAGTTTTTAGATAAAAAACTGAAAGTCGAAAGGCAAATCCTAGTCGACATGGCTGACGGCGGCTATAAAGGATCAGGGAAAATAAACCAGGTAAATAGCAGGATAGAGTTTTTGGAAGAAAGGCTTTGGAGGCTTAACCATGACGCAACTAAATGAGGTAACAGGCTTTATTGAAAGCATCGCAAGCCTTGAGCTTGCGGCAGATTGGGACAACACCGGCATGCAGATCGACGTGGGGAAGAAAAACGTTGGCAAAGCGCTGGTGGCGCTTGAAATCACGGAGGACGTGGCTGAGGAAGCGCAAGCAGGCGGGGTGGACCTCATAATAACCCACCACCCGCTGATTTTCAAGCCCTTGAGCGTGGTTGACTATAATAATTCTACAGGAAACATAATTATTGAGCTCATAAAGCGTGGCATCTCTGTCTATTCGGCCCACACGAATTTCGACGCAGCGGACGGAGGGAACAACGACTACATCGCATGGCTGCTTGCGCTTTCAAATGTCAAGAAATTCGAAACGGCACCTATCGGCAGGTATGGAGAGTTGAACGCGCCCATGCCTTTTGGCGAGGTTTGCAGCTTGGTCAAGGGACTGCTGAAACTGGAGCACATGGCTGCAGTGGGAAACCCCGGTGCCCAAATCAGGAAAATCGGAATATGCAGCGGAGCTTCGGCTGATCTCATCGACGACGCCATAGGTTCCGGATGCGATTTGTACCTCACAGGCGACGTCAAGTACCACGATGCGCACCATGCCATGTCAAGGGGGCTGTGCCTGATCGACGCCGGCCACTACGGCACGGAAAAATTCTTCGTTTGCAACATGGCTGGAAAGCTGTCGGCGGCTTTTGGCAGCAAGCTTGAAGTTGTACAGTCAAAAGTTAGCCTTGAGCCTTTTCTTATCTACTGAAGTATGGTATAATACTTAATGTTTTGGGTAAGCCAGACAATCGCGTGCCTTTGGGCATGAGGAAAGTCCGGGCTCCGCAGGGCAAGGGTGCCGGATAACGTCCGGCGAAGGCGACTTTAGGGAAAGTGCAACAGAAACATTCCGCCGAAACAGGTAATGCTGTGGCAAGGTTGAAATGGTGAGGCAAGAGCTCACCGGCGGCATGGCAACATGCCGGCCGTGCAAACCCCACCCGGAGCAAGGCCAAGTAGGGCGTAAAAAAAGCGGTTGCCCGCCGCTGCCCGGTTGGTAGGCCGCACGAGCCTGGCGGCGACGCCAGGCCTAGATAGATGATTGTCGAATACAGAACCCGGCTTATAGGTTTGCCCAAAACTTTTTCCAAGCGGTTCCCGCAAATCCTCGGATTTTGTTGTTTTTTTGGAACAAATGAGTCAAATAACCGTCTAATTACTGTCAATTCAATTCAAATAAGAGAGGTATTTTTACTATGAAAAAAACAATTAGTTTCATCATTACAGCTACGCTGCTTTTGGCGTCGGCGGTGCCGGCGTTTGCCGCGCCAGGCGACAGCAAGGAGCTTGAACAGGCGATTCAGAAAGTTAAATCCGTGATCGACATTTCAGACGAGGCGTCAATATTCGACTACAATACCTGGGACGACCCGGAAAGCGGCAAGATGCTGAGCCTGAACTGGAACGACAAGAATTACGAAAAATCCTACAACGTCTCGATGAACGAAGAGGGCGTGATTTTGAGCTTCAATTTTTACGAATACAGGGAAGGGGGCGGGATAGGCTCGCTTACCAGGGAACAGGGGCAGAAGAGCGCCGAAGCCTTTTTATCCAAGGTGCTGCCGGCAAGCATGAAGGACTGCCGGCTTAAGGACGCGAATTCAAACGACATGTGTTTTTCGTTCACCTATAGCTGTTATGTGAACGGGTTCCCTGTGGCGGGCATGTTGTTTTCCATTGACGTGGACAAGTTTACCGGGAAGGTGAGCAGCTACTACGGCAACAGCGTCATAAGGAAAAAGGACGTTTTCCCTGCCGCCGGCGAAAAGATAGGCGAGGACAAGGCGAGAGAAGCTTTCATCGGCGGGGCTGGCGTTTCCCTTTCCTACAATTCGTACTACGACTATGAAAAACGCGAACTGCGCGTATACCCTGCATTTTCTGTCGGCGGCAACGTGTTCGTCGATGTGGCCACTGGCAAAATTGTTGAGGGCTACCGCAGCTACTACCCATACGGCATGGCTACAAAGGACGCTGGCGGAATGAGGGTTGAGATGGCTGCAGACGCATCGCTGACGCCGGAAGAGCAGAAAGTCGTGGACAGCGTAGCCGGGCTGATGTCAAAGGAAGAAGCCGTGCGCGCGGCAGCCGCAATAGTGCCGGGGCTGCCGTCTGCGTCAAAGCTGGCTGGCGCGAACCTCAGCAGCAGCTACGAAGAAAAGGGCAGGTATTACTGGCACCTTCGTTTTGACAACTGCAGCGTGACGGTGGACGCCAAAAGCGGCGAGCTGACGTCGCTTTACAATTACAGCGAGCCGGGCGGCAAAGAGGGCGCGGTCTCTGAGGATGCTGCGAAAAAAACCGCCATGGACTTCATCAAGAAGGCGGTCGGCAGCAAGCTGGAAAAAACCGTGTATTCGGAGCGCATGAGCAGGCCGCCCTACACCTTCACGTATGTGAGGGAGGTGAACGGCATCCCGTTCCCGGGAAATGCCATCTCGATATCGGTGGACTCTGCAAGCGGCAAGATATCATACTACAACCTGAGCTGGTACGACAGCGTTGATTTTCCCGAAATCTCAGGAGCGATGGCAGTAGGCGACGCCTTTGGGGCGTTTGCGGCTGGCGGCAAATTCGACCTGCTCTACACGCGGACGGACAAGGACAAGATCGCCTTGGCGTACGGCTTCATCGACGCGCCCGACTATTCGTTGGACCCCTTTACCGGGAGCAAGCTGGGCTACGACGGAAGGCCTTACAAAGAGCGCAGGCCAGTCGATTCATATGGCGACATATCGGGGAAATGGTACGAGGAGACGGTAAAGTCGCTGCTGGACAACGGCTACTACCTGGAAGGGGCTGATTTCAAAGGCGGGGCTCAGATAACCCAGGAGGAGTTCTTGAGGTACATGCATTCGCCAATGCAGGCTTACTATAGCCAAGACGAATTCTACAGCATGCTGGAGCGCAACAAGATCGTCTTGAAAGAGGAAAAAGCGCCTGACAGCGCACTTGTGAGGCAGGACGCTGCAAAGTTCGCCATAAGGTTCATGGGGCTTGACAAAGCAGCCAAGGACGGCAGCATATTCAAGAACATGTTCAGCGACGCAGTTGCGCCGGACTATGCAGGCTACGCCGCGCTTGCCAAATCCCTTGGTGTCATGCAAGGGGACACCGCAGGAAACTTCAACGGCGGCAAAACCATGACTCGGGCAGAGGCAGCAGCAGTAGTGTTCAACCTGCTCAAAAACAATTAAATTTTTGACAGGCAGCGGCCATGTGATTGCAAGAGGTTATCTATGAGGGCGCGGTTCCGCTTGACGGGAAGAAACAAGGCCGGACAGTTTTCCTGTCCGGCTTCATGTTTGCCCTGGGTAGCTATCCGTAATCATGGGGTTCAAAATCTGCCGCTGCTTACGGTTTGCTCACAACATCGGCCCGGCGAATCTGTATATTGCCTTTGGTGTCCACATAGATACTGTAGCCGCCGACCTGATATGTCCCCTCCGAGTTGTTCTTGATCATGAATGTTTCGGTGATGATGTTCACCGACCCGTCCGGAAGATACTCCGTGACCGTGATATATAGCCTGTTCTGATTCCCGGTCAGTTTCTCCACCCATGCGTTTACAAAGTAGCTCGGCTCCGTCGGGGTGTAGACAAACCTCAACTCTGTCCGCGCCTCGGCAGGTGGGCTGGCGGCATATACGGGCGGTGACAGGCACAGCACGAGAGTCGCCGCGAGGATTATACAAGTTATTTTTCTCATGCCGCTTCTCCTTTACTGTTGCCGCATCAAGAGGCGAGGATTACTCCCAATCCGCGACGAATCTAAATGTGGCAGGGCCAAATGCAGAACCATCTAAGTATTTAGCATTAGAATCGAAAACCAAAATGTATTGCGCGCCTTTGGTCGATACACCGGGTACGTTAAAAATAACGGTTTTGTTGTCATTGCTATATGACATACTCATGATATCTATTATGC
>WRJV01000320.1 GCA_009778415.1 Clostridiales bacterium
CCACCGCCCACTTATATAAAGATGGACATCGAAGGCGCCGAATTGATGGCGCTGAAAGGCGCTGAAAACATCATTCGAAGCCACAAGCCCAAACTCGCGATTTCTGCATACCACAAGCCCGAGGATGTTTATACATTGCCAATGCTTATAAGAAGCTATCGCAACGATTATAAATTTTATTTGCGACATTACACCAACTCCCTCAACGAAACAGTGCTTTACGCTGTATAAAAAAGCAGTAGAGGTTCCATATGGCATGCATCAAACCATCGTACAATACTGAACGCATTATTTTAGGCGAGCGATTGCCGCTTGAAGCGCCGCTTGCGCTTATCCTGGACACGAGCAGCCGTTGCAATTTTAAATGCATCTATTGTTACCGTTCAGGAAAAAAGGACGAAAGCTGGGGCTATGCCGCGTTAGGCGAGATTATGCCGCCAGAGGTTTTCGAGCGCACGGTGGAGCAATTGAGGGAATTCTCGCAAACGATAAAATCAGTTTCGCTGTCGGGGCATGGGGAGCCGATGTGCAATCCCCACCTTGCGAACTTTGCGCGGCTCTTGAGCAAATCAGGTGTCGTTGAGCAGATTGAAATGCACACAAACGCGTCATTGTTGACAAAAGACAATGTGGCAGACATAGCAAAATCAGGGTTCACGCGCATAGTCATTTCACTTCAAGGGCTTGATGCTGCCACATATGAACGCGTTTGCGGGGTGCCAATAGATTGGGAGAGCATGTATGGCAACATTAAGCTGCTGTACAAAAGCAAACCCGACATCTTGAAGTTACACGTCAAAATTTCGGACGCAGCCCTTGAAGAAGGAGGTTTTGAGGAGAATAAAGACAGGTTTTATGCCCTTTTTGGCGACATTGCCGATTCTGTTTTTGTGGAGCGGGCTGTTCCGCTGTGGAAAAACATCAACATCGACAGAAGGGAAAATAAATTTGGATATGACTTCAGCTACATTGAGTATTGCCCACTCGTTTTTTACAAAATCCTGGTGGCGCCAAGCGGCGACATTTTTCCTTGTACAAACCTTGCGCCGCCAATTAGCCTTGGCAATATCGGCGGCACCACGTTGCGCGAGGCATGGAACAGTAAAGAAAGAGTGAAATTCCTTATAGAGCACCTGCAATTAACCCGTAAAAACCACACGCCTTGCATTGGCTGCTTTGTGCCGGAAAACAGCGTGACGTCATGCAATGACATAATTGACCCATATAAAGATGCAGTACTGGACAGATTGAAAAAGGAGCTTGACGATGGAAGGGACTAAGAATTTCGCTTGGCCTGTTACCGCTGTCAGCAAGGAAGACTTTGACGTTGTGCGAAGTTGCGTTGCCAGCAGCGGAAACCTGTTTCGCGACAAGAAAATCATGATTTTTGGTGCAGGGATCAGAGGTTCGCTAATATCTGTGATATTGGAGGCAGAAGGGTTCACAAACATTCTTTTTACTGACAACAACCCGGACAAGTGGGGAGGATGCATCGACAATCATCCTATCGTCCCGCCGGAAGCAGCTATAAGCATGCGGGGGGAAACGGTTATCGTCATTTCAACAGAGGAAGGCGACCCCATTAAGGCGCAGCTGGAAAAGGCAGGCCTGGTGGAAGGCGTCGATTTCCTGTTCCCCAAAACTGACCTTTATGACAAGTTTGCTGGCGAGTTCGAGAGAAAAGCAGAAAATGGAATACTGGCAATGGGCGATTGCATGTTTGAGGTGGTTTCGTTTCACGATGTCAACAAGCAGTCGCTGGCCGAGATGATCTTCGAGAGGCTGGGAAATGAAAATATTAAGCTATTGACTATGCATGGCATGGGCATGCGCTCGTTTTACCATATTTTAAAAGCTCAATCGGCAATGGGGATGCGGCCCGGCATATTTGTAGTTATGATCAACTTTGAAACTTTGACGGACAAGCAGCACCTGCTGCCAAGGTCTCAGCACTCAAAGCTGATGCGCCGGTTATCCGACATCGTCAAGGGTGTTGACGGCGGTGAGCTGTCTGAATATGCATGCATTACAGAACAAAGAGTTAAAAACGTGCAAGCGGAATTCTTCACTACCAACAAACAAAAGTCCGCTCCATACACCAATAGCACCGGGGACATCAGCATCAAAGCAGCCAGGCTTTTTTTCAAGCTGCACTACATGTACAAACTTGACCCAAATACAGAAAACTTAGAATATCTAGCCAAAGTTTTTGAATTTGCGCAGGCGGAAGGATTTCACGTGATACCGTTCGTGCCGCCGGTCAATTATGAGCTGGGGGAGTCGCTGTTTGGCGAAGCATTTCAGGCTGCATATCGGCGCAATTTCAAAATCGTTGACGACCTTACAAAGAAATACAATTGCGATTTGCTGGATTTGAGCCATCTATGCACCAAGGAGCTGTTTTCGGGGAGTTTCACGCCGGACGAAACTACAAATTGTGAGGGCAGACAAAAAATCGCAGACAAAATCACGCGCGAGATTGAGAGGGTACGCAATGGATGCATTAAACGTGAGCAAATTGGTTTTGGAGATATTGAGCGAAATACAAGATTGCGACGATGTTAAAAACGACACTTTGCTGCTGGAAAGAGGGATTCTGGATTCATTGAGCATTATATATCTGATAAATGAATTGGAAGAAAGGCTCAATATGACGATCCCCTTGGAAGATGTAGTGGAAGACAATTTTAAAAGCATTGAATCCATTGTTGAGTTTGTCTTGACCCGCATAAACGATGGACTTGCTGAAAGCTGAAGACCTAGACGGCGGGAGTTGACATGGAAAAGAACGCGATAGAATTTTTGGAAAATGCGGCAGCCAAATTTCCAAACAACGTGGCGTGCGCACACGGCAAGGCGGCGTACACATATTCGGAGCTGCAGTCAAAAGCCAAGGGCATTGCCAGCCAGCTGATAAAAATCTGTTCTCCAAGCGACCCGGTGCTCCTGTTTATGGAGAAAAGCTGCGAAGCGCTGTTCGGATTGTGGGGGGTTGTTTGCGCCGGATGCTGCTACGCTGTCGTCGACACGGCATTGCCGGCGCATAGGATACGCACAATTATCAGTACGCTGGATGCAAAATGCATAATAACGAAAGCAAATCACGCGCCTATGCTCCGAAGCCTGGGGTTTGCAGGCCAAATTTTGGATGCAGACAGCATGCTGGGCGGGGCAGTGTCGTCAGATGACGAACACAGGCTGGAAGAGATCAAGGAGAGCATTTGTGATGTCGACCCGCTATACGTCATGTTTACTTCGGGGTCAGCCGGGACGCCAAAAGGCGTGGTTGTCAGCCACCGCGCAGTGATAGATTTTATCAGCCATTTTACGCAGTTGTTTGACATACAGGCAGATGATGTCGTCGGAAACCAGGCACCATGGGATTTCGACGTATCAGTCAAGGACATTTACTCAGCTGCAAGAACCGGCGCGGCCTTGGAGATTATTCCCAAGAAGAAGTTTTCGTTTCCGAAAGAACTGATTGATTTGCTTGAAGAAAAGAAAGTAACAACTTTGATATGGGCAGTCTCTGCGCTGTGCATCATGTCGTCAAGAAACGCTTTTGAATACAAAAAACCAGCTGCAATAAACAAGGTGATCTTCAGCGGCGAAGTGATGCCGATCAAGCAGTTCCGAATATGGAGGGAGGCATATCCGGACGCTGTTTTCGCAAACGTGTACGGGCCTACGGAAATTACTTGCAATTGCCTTTACTACATAGTGGAAAAGAATTTTACGGGCGAGGCGCTGCCCATTGGCAAGCCCTTCCCAAACAGAAGGGTATTCTTGCTCGATGAAGAAGGCAGCCTAGTTGAAAAAACCGATGCAGACAAAATCGGTGAGATCTGCGTTTCAGGATCTTCTGTTGGGTTGGGGTATTACAACAATAAAGCCGCAACGGACGCAAACTTCAAGCAAAACCCGCTGAACAAGCGGTTTGCCGAAAGAATTTACTGCACAGGCGATCTGGCGTACTACAATCAAGACGGCATGATGTGCTTTTATTCCCGAAAAGATTTTCAGATCAAGCATATGGGGCACAGGATAGAACTGGAGGAAATTGAAAGGAACGCTGATGCGGCAAGCGGGATTGTCAGGGCGTGCTGCGCCTATGACGGTAAGAACATCATATGCTTCTATGAAGGCGGAACCGGAAAAAAAGAACTCGCCAGGGAGCTAAGGCAAAAATTGCCACAATACATGATTCCCGCAATGCTGGAACAGGTAGAAACGATGCCTGTCACTAAAAACGGGAAAATTGACAGAAAAAAACTGCTTGACAATTTGAGCAAGAAAAGGGGGCCAAGCCGTGCTTAGCATGGAACAACTAACTTGTATTGCGGATAAATACAAGACGCCAACATATGTTTTCGACATAGAAGAATTAACCAAGAGAGCGCAATCCATTAGAAAGATCGCCGGAGAGGACATCGGGCTTTGTTTCGCCATGAAAGCAAATCCGTTTCTCGTCCACTACATGAAACCGCTGGTAGACAGGTTTGAAGTATGTTCGCCAGGGGAGTTTGCCATATGCGGACGGGAAAAGTTAAATATGCATAGCGTGGTGCTGTCCGGGGTGTTTAAGAGCAAAGACGATGTTGAACATGCAATGCAATCGGAAGTTGGGGTATATACAGTCGAGTCCGCAGGGCAGTGGGAAACGCTGTCAGGCTGTGCCAACCAAGCGCAAAAGAAAATATCGGCACTGCTGCGCCTGACAAGCGGAAACCAATTTGGTTTGGATGCAGCTGACATAGAAAGGATTGTACAGTCGAGGGCCGATCATCCAAATATTGAGATTAGAGGGATACAGTTTTTTTCAGGCACGCAAAAGAAAAACATGGAACAGGCGGCAAAGGAGATTGAGGAGGTGGGCAGGTTTTGCAATCATTTAGAAGAGAAATATGGTTATCACGCTGAAGAAGTGGAATACGGGCCCGGACTGCCCATCGCATATTTTGCAGAAGACGCGGACAATCAAGATTTTTCAAAGCTGGAGCAGCTGACGGATTTGCTCAAGCATATTAGAAAAAAGCATAAGGTCACATTGGAGATAGGAAGGTATTTTACTGCCACATGCGGCATGTATTTGTCCAAAATTGTAGATATCAAGGTCAATAAAGGCTGCGGCTATTGCATAATTGACGGCGGCATTCATCACGTCAACTACTATGGGCAGGTATTGGCGTTGAAATTTCCCAAGGTGAACGTCGTAAAAAACGAGAACGGGCACTATCGGCCGGACATAAAGGAATGGACGATATGCGGCTCTTTATGCACTACTGGCGACATACTGATGAAAAAGTACCCTATGGACAACCCCAATATTGGGGATTTGATAGTGTTTTACAATATTGGGGCCTACTCCATTACTGAAACAAGCTACTTGTTTCTCAGCAGAGAAATGCCCCTCGTGCTGGCAGGGCTCAGCAATGAAGCAAGCGGGGTGGGAATAGAGATATTGAGGCAACGGGTAAAAACAGACAGGTTCAATTCAAGGCAACAAATGGGAGAAAGGGGAAAACATGAAATACGGTAATTTTTGCAACTATGGAAGAACCGGGATAAACATTGGAGACTATTTGCAATTCATTACGGTATCGCAGTTGTATGAGCGAATGGGAATCCCCGAACGCGACATCTGCTACATTGGCCTTCGCGATGTTGTTCATTATCGCGGCGAGGACCTTGTGCTTCCAATTAACTTTTCTATTACTGATTTCGTCAAAGACGGCCGAATTGCGATACCTCCCCAGATTACCCCTGTTTTCCTGGCTGTGCAGTTAAGCTCGGTAGAGCATTTCCCTGCAAAGGAGGCCTTTCTTTGCGACGAATACAACAAAAACTACTTTCTGCGGCATGCCCCCATCGGTTGCCGTGACGAGGCGAGTTACGGCTATTTCACAAGGAACGGCATACCTGCCTACATTAACGGTTGTTTGACGGCGACGTTCCCCAAATCAAACAGCCTTTCCGGGGACAGCATAGTCTATGTCGACGCCCCAAAGGCTTTGCTGCCTTGGGTTCCACAAAACCTGCTGCAGGAGAAAGCCCTCTTTGCCACGCAGCAATTTCGTTTCAGCGAAGACGAAATAAAGGATTACCGCAAAATATTCGACTTCATTCATTCCAAATACGAATTTTTCAGGCAAAATGCGCGCCTTGTCGTCACATCCAGGCTGCATGTCGCGCTTCCATGCACAGCGTTTGGCATTCCTGTAATACTGGCAAGAGACAGCGTAGACGAACGTTTTTCGTTTATTGAAGCATACGTGCCCATTTACAGCCGCGAGGACTACCAGAGCATTGATTGGTCGCCGAAAGCGCCGGATATTGAGCCGGTAAAAGCACGTTTGGCAAACTTGGCCATTAGCAGGATCAGAGCCGCCAAGGAAAACATGCATGTTGAGAATGGAGAAGACGAATTATTTTTTACATCCATGTTCGAGACGCGCAAAAAGCGGGAAGAGTACAAAGACCCGCATGTCGCTATGCACAAAAATGGGTACAGATTTGAGGAATACGCATTGAAGAACTGGCTGCCAAAAGGCACAAAGCCCATCAAGTATGCGCTTTGGGGAGCGAGCCACAACAACGCGCACTATTGGCAAAACCTAATTGAAACGAAGTACCCAAGCGCAGAACTGGTAGCAGTGCTGGACCGGTACCGAAAAGACGAGCTGTTTGGCATCCCTTTTGAAACGCCTGACGTTTTGGCAGAGATGCCGGACGTACACGTGATTGTGTGCGCTGTAAGCGCAGTAAACGACGCCTTGGCGTTGTTCGCGCGCCTCTCCTTTGAAGAAGAGCGATACTGCATAGTGTCCGATTGCTTTATTTCAGAAACAGACATTGAAAACAGGAGGTTGGCTGCAAAATGATTTACATCCGCACGGTCGCCTACAACGCTGAAAAAACACTGCGCCGCGCTATAGAAAGCGTACTTGGCCAAACGCATGCAAATTTTCGCTACTACCTGTGCGACAACGGCTCAACCGATGGCGGGGCCACGCGGTTGATCGTTGAAAAGTACGCGGCAGCTGATAGCCGCATTGCGCCTTTCTACAACAAGGCGAACCATGTATGGGACGGGAACGAAGTGTTCAGGTACTTGCCCCATAATATCGGCGATGACGATTTTTATTGCACGCTGGACGCCGATGACGAGTACACGCCGGCATTTCTGGAAGAAATGCTCGCATTCACTGACGACAACAGGCTTGACATAGCTGTCTGCGGGAGTTATTTTTACAGCGTTGCCGATGGCAACAGGTTAGTCTGGCAACGGCTGCTAGCCCAAAACCTGTTGTTGCAGGGCAGCGACTTCGCAAGTTGTTTTCCTTTGTACTATCAATTTATGAGGACTGTTTGGGGCAAACTGTTTAAAGGCAGGACACTGCGCAACATGGTTTTGGACAAAAGCTCGCCAGATTACCCGCGCGCATACGGAGGCGACACCTACAACACGATGAGCGCTTTTCGGGATGCGCAGCGTGTCGGCATTTTGGCAAAATCCTTGCACAAGTATTACATGTCGCCCAAATCCACTTCATACGTAATGCATCCGGAGAGAATCAAGTCCGACCAGGCACTCCACGAAGCGGCTCTCAAGTATTTGGAGCCTTACGGCAAAATAGGCCCGCAAAACGAGAAATTTTTGTATCAGGTTCATTTTTACGCAGTTATTGACACCCTTAGCGTCTTGCTCAACTCCCAGTTGACGCCTGCCGAAAAAATAGAGAATCTTGGGGACGTATTTTCATATGAGGCCACAAGAGCATTGCTGCACGGCAATTTCGTGCAAGGCAGCGAGCTGGACGAAAAAATACGCGACCCGGTTTTAAAATGGCTCCTGTTCCAGGGCGAATGCCGAAAAGCAGAAAACGCAAAAAAAGCAACCGAAATACTTGAGGGTATGTACCAGGGCTTGTCACAAACTGCCAATCAGGAGATTTTGGAATATTTGTTTGCTAAAATGCCAGAGGTGGCAGAATATCTTGCCAAAAAGGATTATAAGCGGGTGCTTGAGCGGATTCAGACATGGTTCAAAAAACACGACAAGGACAGCCCGCAGTTGACGGAACTGGAAATTTCCATAAGCCGTGCCATGAACAAACCGGACGGCGAGCTATTTGCGCTCCTCGTTGACATAAGAGAGAAACGCCCGCGCTCCTCGGCAGCATTGGATATCAATTCACAGATTACGGAGATTGTTGGAAAATACCCTATGATTGAATATATCAGCCCCGGGCTCGCCGCAGCTTTCGCGGATGCTGTTTGCTGGGTTATCAAAGCAGACTACTCTCGGGCATTGGACGAGTTTATCAAAGCCTCACAGAATGTTGAGCTCCCAGGCGGCGACGAAGAAAGCTACATCCTGCTTGCGCAAAACCTTTCAGCGGCGGCAGAAGACACAGGCGCGTTTATTTACTTCAAAAAAATATGGGTGTCGTATTTGCTTGACTGTTCCCGCAAAGAGGAAGCGGCGCAGGAGCTTGACGAATTCGGGCAGATACTGCCGGATGACGAGGATTTTGCAGAATTAAGGGAAAGGCTGAAGTGAAAGCAAGCGAAAGCAAGCGAAAGCAAGCGAAAGCAAGTGAAATTAAGCGAAAGAAAGTGAAAGCAAGCGAAAGAAAGTGAAAGCAGTAATTGTACTCAAGTGTTATTCGTGATATACTTAACATCAGTTTATGTGGGAAGGTGATCGATTTGCATAAAATAGAGGGCATTGACACAGAATTTAAAAGTATTTTTATAAGTGATTTGAAGAAAACTGCCGTGGCTTTTGCGAATACACAAGGAGGAAAGATTTACGTTGGCGTGCTTGATGATGGTACAGTTGTCGGTGTTGAAAACGCAGATAGCACAGCAAGACAGATTACAGATAGTTTCCGAAGCTCGATAAAGCCTGACATTACACGTTTTATCCGTGTAACGGTAGAAATGATCGAAGGGAAAAATATAGTTGTTGCTGAAATAGAACGTGGCGCAAATTTGCCTTATTATATTGCGGACCGTGGCCTTAAGCCGACTGGTGTGTACGTCCGGGTTGGAAGTGCGTCTGTACCGGCAACTGATGAGCATATAAGACAAATGGTGAAATCCACTGACGGCGACAGTTATACGAATTCACGGTCGTTAGTACAGGAACTGACGTTTGAGCGCACACAAAGAGAATTTGACGAAAAACACATCATTTTCAGTGATATTCAGAAACAAACACTTGGTGTTGTTGATAAGAACGGGCTTTTCACAAACCTTGGCCTTCTTCTTTCCGAGCAGTGCATGCACACGACAAAAATAGCTGTATTTGAGGGCGAAACAAAAGCAATATTTAAAAGTCGTAAAGAATTCTCAGGATCCTTAATCCAGCAGCTTTACGATATTATTGAATACCTGGATTTTTTCAATCTTGTCCATGCTGAAATTGGAAATTTGCGTCGCACCGAGACTCGTGACTATCCTGTAGACGCAATACGCGAAGCGATTTTAAATGCCCTTACCCATCGGGAATATGGGTTGTCTGCAAGTACGTTTGTCAACGTGTATGATGATCGCATGGAGTTCTTAACGGTCGGTGGGTTGGTGCAGGGCATTACGCTTCCAGCGATAATGTCGGGTGTTTCGTACAGCCGCAATGCTGCGCTTGCGAACATTTTTTATCGGCTTGAACTTGTGGAAGCCTATGGCACAGGAATTATGCGCATTATGGGCGATTATGAAAAGCAACGCAGAAAACCTGAAATCGATGTAACGGACAGCAGTTTTTCGTTGACGTTACCAAATATGCGCCTTGCCAATAAAGCAAGTGAGAGCGACAACAACGGGCAAGAAAAAGTCGTTCTCGACTTGATTGAGAGAAACGGCCATGTTACTGTGGACGTATTGGCAACAGCATTGAACCTTGGCAGAACAAGATGTTATGCTATTTTGAAGAAAATGCAGTCAGAGGGGATAATCCAAGCTGTTAAAAACGGCCGAAAGATAGAATACTGTTAAGATTGAGGGAAGAGGTGTGCCGCCGCATATTGCTTGCAGAACGAAAGGAGCACTGTATGAAAATTTCCGCATGTTGGATCGTGAAAAACGAAGAGGGCAACATACTGCGCTCAATAAACAGCCTCAAGGGCGCTGTCGATGAGATTGTAGTCGTTGACACCGGGTCTACCGACGATACGGTCAAGGTTGCGCAGGAGGCGGGCGCAAGGGTGGGACGATTTGAATGGATAAACGATTTTTCTGCGGCCAGGAACTATGCCCTTGACCTGGTGACCGGGGATATTGTGTTCCTTTTGGACGCTGACGAGTGGTTCGACCCCGTGCTGACGCAAAACGACAGGAGGGACATAGAAGACGTCTTTTTGAAGAACCCAAAAATTCAGATTGTGCAGCTTGTCCTAAACAACCTGAACGAGCAGGGGCTGGTAGCGTCACAAAATGCGCAGTACAGAATTATGCGCAACGACAAAGGCCTGCGGTACCACAACAGCGTCCATGAGTACATATTGTACAATGGCATAAATCCGCTCGTTTACCTTAGCGAAAAATGGCAAATCACCCATAGCGGATATACAGAGGGCCTGATGGCTTCAAAGACGTCGAGGAACATCGAGCTTCTCGAATATTCGTCAAACCATGAGCAAGACCCCGAGATCAGGCACAAGCACAGGTGCGTCCTTGTCCGCGAATACCATTTGGCTGGCAACCATGAAGATGCACTGCGCAACCTCAAACTGGCATTAAGCGAGCCTGCTTTGCTGCACAACCACTTGATCCTTCATGGGCACACTATTGTGGACGTGTATTACCACATGATGCATACAGCGATGTTTATGCGCGACAACGCAAGCCGGCTGGAGATCCGCCATAAAGTCGTTGACAATGTTAAGAAGCATCTGAAGACGTACCCCGGCGCGGCGACGATCGATTTGTATTATGAAATCTTGTTTGCCCTTGATGAAGGCCATTTGCTTGATGAAATCGGCTATGCGTTTAGTGCAGCCAGGAAAACCCCTGATTCCCCCAGCTCGATTTACCGCGAAGTCGAAGCCGTAATCAGCGGGAAAGCGGCAGAAGCGGCGTTTCGCAGGGGCAAATATGCAGCAGCGATGGAGTACGCGCTGCAAACATTCAAGCTCGTCGAAGCCCAGGCGCCGCAAAATTTTCGGATTCTGATGAACTGCTTGAGTGGGCAAGAGACAACCGACATAGCGCTGCTACTAAACAGCCAATTCGACATCAGAGACCACAGGACATTGAAGTTCCTTGCTGTGAACACGAGGATGCACGGTTTCCTCGACATACACGCCTATTACCTGGACAAGTGCATAAAAGCCGAAATTGCTACAAAAGGGGACTACCTGTATTTGCTGATACTCTATGGCAAGTACGATGAGGCGCTGGAAATTGCGAAAAGCATACATGAGGAAGCAGACGATGAAACGGTGCTGCAGACGATAACGCTGGCAGCCGTCTGCTCAAACAACGCGCAGGTGTTTTATGACAACAGGGGCATTATGAAATACGCCACTGACGTGCTTGACGCCTATTTTTCGAAAGAACCCCTCGAATCGATCTCGGTACACCAGGAGATGATACTTCAATACCTCTATCCGCTCATCGCGCTTGCAGCAGGGCTTGAGCGCGCGGACGAGTTTGCGGAAGCCTTTTCGACGGACAGGTTGCTTGTGTATATGGTCCGCGCAAAGTATTGCATTGAAAACGCCTTGTTTGAAACCATGCTTTCGATGGAATCGCCGGACAAGAGCAACAATCAGTGCCGGTTGTTTGCCATTCAGGCGATGACGATGGTAGGCCGGCTTGACGAGGCCTTTTACATGACAAAATCCATGCTTGATTCGGGTACTGTAGGCCTTGAGCTTTTGCTGAACTTGGCGGCGCTTTCCGCCAGGGCGCAGGAGCCCCTAAAAACAGCGGCGAGCCTTCTACATGAGAGTTACAGGAACGTTTACGATAAAATGACAGATTGGCAGGACGTTTTGAATACCGGATACTTCAGGGGCGCCAATGAAAAAAAGAAAGCGCGGTCGCTCAAGGCGCTTACTTTCGAGCAATTCAGGAAGCAGCTCGACGAAACCGAAAAAACGCCCCATGTGAACGGATTTATGGAAACATGCCGCAGTGCCGCTGAGTTTTTCAAGAAGGAGGCCATGCCTGCGACAGCGGTTGAATGCCTGATGTTTGCGCTTTCAAATTGCCAGAACGCTGTGGAAAGAAACAGCATTTATGAGGAAATTTCAAACCTGTTCTACAAGATTGGCAACACTGCGCTCGCATCGGGAATTTTAAAATGGCAAGGGATCAGCCTGAAAAGCTAGCCAAAACACCTCTTTTTCAATATTTTCCTAGGAATGTCTAAAGAAAAAAACAAAATGTCCGATATATGCTATGACAGCAAATCGGACATGTTTAATTTGAGGAACAAGGATGGTTCCAATAAAAATGAAAGGAGTCAAAACATGATTATTCAACACAACCTTATGGCGTTGAACGCCTACAGGCAACTCAGCGGCAACAATCTTGCACTCTCCCGAAACCTTGAAAAGCTATCTTCAGGCTACAGAATCAACCGCGCCGGCGACGATGCGGCGGGCCTTGCAATTTCCGAAAAGATGCGCGCGCAGATCAAAGGCCTTGACACGGCAATCAAGAACGCCCAAGACGGCATCTCGCTTATCCAAACTGCAGAAGGCGCTCTGACGGAAGTGCATTCGATGCTCAACCGCATGGTAGAGCTTGCCACCATGGCTGCAAACGGCATCTATGACGACCAGATTGACCGAAAAGCCCTTGACGAAGAGTTCCAGCAGCTAAAGCAGGAAATCGACCGCATTTCGCAGTCGACCAACTTCAACGGCAAGAACCTTCTTGACGGCACCCTTTCGTTAAACGGTACTACCGGTTCTGCAGCAACGATGATGGCAACCTTGAAGATTCTCGGAGATGTGCCGAAGGACGTATTGAAAACAGTGAAAGGCGACTTGGTTTACGCAACCGGCACAGAGTACAGGATCCAGGGCGATGCCCCGGCTTCCCACACCGGCGACAGCTCCATAACGACAACCGGCGAGTCGCTTGAAAAGACCTTGCTTGACGCCGGGCTTTTGACATCAGGCGCCACTTACACTAAAGCAGACTGGCAATCGGCTGTTGCAGAGTACCTTGGAATTGAAGAGGCTGACTACACTTGGACCGTTACCGGAGAAAACACCCCGGCCAGCATGGTAATAACCTTTGTGGCGAGAGACCCCGGTGCGGACGACCCGAACAGCGCGAAGATACTGGAAAAAGGCGAAGGATTTGCCTATGTGTCCAAAGCTGGCACCGACAAGTACAACATGATCGACCTCAAGGTGGGAGTCAAAGCGGGCGACTTGAGCCTTATAGGGCAGCAGATCGAAATCAACGGCAAAGTCTACAAGTTCGTTGGCGACTGGGACAAAGTCAAGGACGGCACCACAGCGATAGGAACGCTCAATGCTGCCTCGCAAAACGGCGTCCAGCTTAACGACGACACCTATTCCATTTACATAGGGACTTTAAATACCGCTAGCGACGACGCAAGCGCGCAAAACATCGTCGCTACCGCTATACAGAACGCGATCCGCAATGTTGAGTCTACCGGCGCCACGTGGGATATTACGACGGGCGAGATAACTCCGGGGACGATAAACGCATCACCTACGACAGTCACCAGCGGCGTAGCGGATGGCGGCGGATTGGCTTCTGCCAACGGGGCAATAGTTACGATCGACCCGACCAAGTTTGCTGTAAAAACGGTGAACAGCGTTCCTTCTGGCGGCGGGCTGAACCTGCAGATCGGCGACACCGGGGACAAGTTTAACGTCATTACTGTCGGTGTTGAAAACATGGGCACCAAAGGCCTCAAAATCGACAACCTCAACATAGCGTCGTACGAAGCCGCCGTGGCCGCCGTCGGCACAGTGGCGCAGCAGGGCGACCCCGGCACGATCAAAGGCGCCATCAACATAGTTTCCGCACAGCGCGCAACGCTTGGCGCTCTCCAAAACAGGCTTGAACACACCATAAACAACCTCGGCGTGACGGTTGAAAACGTAACTGCAGCCGAATCCCGAATCCGTGACACGGACATGGCCAAGGAAATGATGGAATACACCAAGAACAACATCCTTGTCCAAGCGGCACAGGCAATGCTTGCGCAGGCGAACATGGTGCCGCAGGGAGTGCTGCAGTTGTTGAGATAACAAAATGCAAGGAAGCGAAATAAAGGCAGGGAGGCCATCCAATAAGGAGGTGATACATGGCTTGCTAAGCAGTTAATGCACCAGTTGAATAAAAGGAAGACTCTTGACTTGGTATTTTTCCGCGAACTGTCGGCGCCCCCTGGCGCGCGTGCACACGGCGGTTTCCGGGTAAATATAAATTTTATTACTCCACGGGGGGGACATGGAAAGTTCCCCCTAAGTAAAAGAAAGGAGTCTGCATCATGATTATTCAACACAACATTATGGCGCTGAATTCTTACAGGCAGTTAACCGGTAACTATTCTGCTCTAGCGAAGAACCTTGAAAAGCTGTCTTCGGGCTACAGGATCAACCGCGCAGGAGACGATGCGGCAGGGCTTGCTATCTCGGAGAAAATGAGGGCTCAAATCAAAGGGTTGGAAACTGCTTCCAAAAACGCGCAGGACGGCATCTCTCTTATCCAGACTGCTGAAGGCGCACTGACGGAAGTACACTCGATGCTCAACCGTATGGTAGAGCTTGCAACACAGGCGGCGAACGGCATCTACGACGACGCTGTTGACAGAAAGGCCCTTGACGACGAGTTCCAGCAGCTAAAAGCGGAAATCGACCGAATCTCGCAGGCAACGAACTTCAATGGCAAGACTCTGCTTGACGGTTCGCTTTCGCTGAACGGCGCTACCGGTTCTTCAGCAGCGATGATGGCAACCTTGAAGATTCTCGGCGACGTTCCGAAAGACGTGCTGAAATCAGTAAAGGGCGACTTGGTAAACGCGACCGGCACAGAGTACAGGATTCAAGGCAACGCTCCGGCTTCCCATCCCGCCGACAGTTCCATAACGACAACCGGCGCGTCGCTTGAGAAGACCTTGCAGGATGCAGGGCTGTTAACAGGGCCTGCCGTGTCGTACACCGCTGCCGCTTGGCAGTCTGCAGTTGCTGAATATCTTGGGATTGAAGAAGCCGATTACGACTGGACCGTTACAAACCCAACCAACCCAGCCACCTTGACAATTACTTTTGTGGCAAAAGACCCCGGCGCGGTTGACCCGAACAAAGAGCTGATACTTGACAAAGGCGAAGGCTTTGCTTATGTATCCAAAGAGGGTGCCGACAAATACAACATGATCGACCTCAAGGTAGGCGTCAAAGCAGGCGACCTGAGCCTCATAGGGCAGAAGATCGAAATCAACGGCAAAGTCTATAAATTCGTCGGCGACTGGGACAAGGCAAAAGACGGCACCACTGCGATAGGAACGCTTGCTGCCGCATCACAGAGCGGTGTCCAACTAGACGACGGTACCTATTCAATATACATAGGCACTTTGAACACCGCATCTGACGACCCAGGCGCACAAGCCATCGTCGCTGAAGCCATACAGGATGCCATCCGTGCCGCAGAGGCTACCGGCGCCGTATGGGATCCGACTACAGGCGTGATAACCACTCCGGGGACAGCAAACGCTTCACCAACGACTGTCACCAACGGCGTAGCGGTTGACGGCGGCTTGGCCTCCTTCAACGGGGCTGTCGTTACAATCGACCCGACCAAGTTTGCCATCAAAGTCGAAAACAACGTTCCGGTTGCAGGCGGGCTGAACCTGCAAGTGGGCGACACCGGAGACAAGTACAATATCATAACGGTGGGCGTGAACGACATGAGTTCCAAGGGGCTCGGAATAGCGGGCCTTGACATCAGAAGCTACGAATCAGCTGTGGCAGCTGTAGGGACAGTGTCGCAGCAGGGCGAGCCAGGTACCATCAAGGGGGCCATCAACGTAGTTTCATCGCAAAGGGCTGCACTCGGCGCACTCCAGAACAGGCTGGAGCACACCATCAGCAATCTGGGCG